>NZ_JBFUHN010000045.1:0-59151 GCF_056402375.1 Variovorax sp. P4_B10
CCCGCCGGCACGACCGCGCCGCCGGCCGCTGCAGCGCCGGCTCCTGCGCCTGCCGCCGCTCCCACGGCAGCCAAGCTCCCCACCGCCGAGCAGCGCCAGCGCATGCTCGATTCGGCCAAGGACGATCCCGAACAACTGGAGCGCCGCAAGCGTTTCCTCGAAGCGCTCGACCGCGGCGACCCGGCGGCGCTGGAGCGCTGGCAGCGCATGCAAGAGGGTCGGGGTGACGGCCGGCGAGGCCAATGAGCCCATCACGCCCCTTCATCTTGCGGCCGGTGGCGACCTCGCTGCTGATGGTCGCCATCGTGCTGGCGGGCCTGGTCGCGTTCCGCTTCCTGCCGCTGTCGRCCTTGCCGCAGGTCGACTACCCGACCATCCAGGTGCAGACGCTCTACCCCGGGGCCAGCCCCGAGGTGATGAGCAACACCGTCACCGCGCCGCTGGAGCGCCAGTTCGGCCAGATGTCGGGGCTCGACCGCATGAGCTCGACCAGCGCCGCGGGCGTGTCGATCATCACGCTGCAGTTCTCGCTCGGCCAGACGCTCGACGTCGCCGAGCAGGAAGTGCAGGCCGCCATCAATGCCGGTGGCTCGCTGCTGCCGGCCGACCTGCCCGCGCCGCCGGTGTATGCCAAGGTCAACCCGGCGGACGCGCCGGTGCTCACGCTGGCCATCACGTCCGACACGCTGCCGCTCACCGAGGTGCAGAACCTCGTCAACACCCGGCTCGCGCAGAAGATCAGCCAGGTCTCCGGCGTGGGGCTGGTGTCGCTCAGCGGCGGGCAGCGCCCGGCCGTGCGCATCCAGGCCAACACGCAGGCCCTCGCCGCCAACGGCATCGGCCTCGACACCCTGCGCACCGCCATCAGCGCGGCCAATTCCAACGGCGCCAAGGGCAGCTTCGACGGCCCCAAGCGCGCCTACACCATCAATTCGAACGACCAGCTGCTCACGGTCGAGGACTACAAGAACCTCATCGTCTCGTACAAGAACGGCGCGCCGATCCGCATGGTCGACGTGGCGCAGGTGGTCAACAGCGCCGAGAACACCCAGCTCGGCGCCTGGGCCGGCACCAAGACGGGTGAGGGCGCAGAAGGCAAGCTCACGCCGGCCATCATCCTGAACGTGCAGCGCCAGCCGGGCGCGAACGTGATCGCCACCGTCAACGCCATCAAGGCCCAGCTGCCCGTGCTGCAGGCCGGCTTCCCCGCCGGCCTGAAGATCGAGGTGCTGAGCGACCGCACCGCGGGCATCCGCGCCTCGGTGCAGCACGTCGAGATGGAACTGGTGCTGGCCGTGGTGTTGGTGGTGCTGGTGATCTTCGCCTTCCTCGGCAGCCTGCGCGCCACCATCATCGCGAGCGTCGCGGTGCCCATCTCGCTCATCGGCACCTTCGGCCTGATGTACCTGCTGGGCTACAGCCTCAACAACCTCAGCCTGATGGCGCTGACCATCGCCACCGGCTTCGTGGTGGACGACGCGATCGTCATGATCGAGAACATCGCGCGCTACATCGAGGAGGGCGAGAAGCCCTTGCAGGCGGCCTTCAAGGGCGCGACGCAGATCGGTTTCACCATCATTTCGCTGACGGTCTCGCTGATCGCGGTGCTGATTCCGCTGCTCTTCATGGGCGACGTGGTGGGGCGGCTGTTCCGCGAGTTCGCGGTGACGCTGGCCATCACCATCCTGATCTCGGCCGTGGTGTCGCTCACGCTGGTGCCGATGATGTCGGCACGCTGGCTCAAGCACGAGCCCAGGAAGGAAGGCGGCACGGGCTTCGGCGCGCGCGCCCGGCGTTTCTTCGCCGGGGTGATGACGCGCTACGACCGCTCGCTGTACTGGGTGATGGACCACCAGCCGCTGACCCTGCTGGTCGCGCTGCTGACCATGGTGATCACCGTGGTGCTGTACCTCACGATTCCGAAGGGTCTGTTTCCCACGCAGGACACCGGCCAGCTGCAGGCCCGCGTCGAGGCGGCGCAGGACGTTTCGTTCGACCGGATGGCGCAGCTGCAGCAGCAGGCGGCGCGGGCGGTTCTCGAGGACCCCGACGTGGAGAACCTCAGTTCCTTCGTCGGTGTGGATGCCGCCAACAACACCATGCTGCACACCGGCAGCATGCTCATCAACCTGAAGCCGAGCCATGACAGGCAGCAGGACGTGATGGAGCGGCTGCGCGAGCGCGTGCGGCAGGTGGCGGGCGTCACGCTGTACCTGCAGCCCACGCAGGACCTGACCATCGACGCCGAGACCGGGCCGACCGAATACCGGGTGTCGCTCGAAGGCGTGGACAGTGCCGCCATCACCGGGTGGATGAAGAAGCTCGTGGCGCAGCTGCAGGATTCGAAGAAGGTGCGCAACGTGAGCAGCGATGCCGGGGCGCAGGGGCTTGCGGCGTTCGTCAATGTGAACCGCGACACGGCGGCGCGGCTCTCGATCACCGCGAGCACGGTGGACGATGCGCTCTACAGCGCCTTCGGCCAGCGCATCGTGTCGACCATCTTCACCGAGACGAACCAGTACCGCGTGATCCTCGAAGCCCGGCCGGGCATGGTGAACACGCCGCAGACGCTGGGGCAGTTGAACCTGATCGCCGGGTCTGGCACCGCGACGCCGTTGTCCGCCATCGCCGACATTTCGGAGCAGCAGGCGCCGCTGCAGATCACGCACGTGGCGCAGTACCCGGCGAGCAGGCTGAACTTCGACACGGCGCCCGGGGTGTCGCTCGGGGAATCGGTGGATGCGATTCGCGCGGCGGCCAAGGAGATCGGGCTGCCCGGCAGCGTGACGATGACGTTCCTGGGGGCTTCAGGCGCCTATGAGCGGTCGCTGTCGAATCAGTTGTGGCTGATCCTGGCGGCCATCGTCTGCGTGTACATCGTGCTGGGGGTGCTGTACGAGAGCTATGTGCATCCGCTGACGATCCTGTCCACGCTGCCTTCGGCCGGGGTCGGGGCCTTGCTTGCGCTGATGATCACCGGCAATGACCTGGGGGTGATCGGGATCATCGGGATCATCCTGCTGATCGGGATCGTGAAGAAGAACGCGATCATGATGATCGACTTTGCGATCGATGCGGAGCGGACCGAGGGGAAGTCGGCTCGGGAGGCGATTCATCAGGCTGCGCTGCTGCGGTTCAGGCCCATCCTGATGACGACGCTGGCGGCTCTCTTTGCGGCCGTTCCCCTGATGCTGAGCTTCGGCGAAGGGGCTGAGCTGCGGCGGCCGCTGGGGCTCGCGATCTTCGGCGGGCTGGTCGTCAGCCAGTTGCTGACGCTGTTCACGACGCCGGTGATCTATCTGGCGTTCGATCGGCTGGGTGGGGGGAGCACCCGGCGCACGGTGATCGAGGAGGAGGCCGCGGGATGAATCTCTCGCTGCCCTTCGTTCGCCGTCCCATCGGCACGGTCCTGCTGACCATCGGCCTCGCGTTGGCCGGCATCGCCGCGTTCTTCGTCCTCCCGGTCTCGCCGCTCCCCCAGGTCGACTACCCCGTCATCTCGGTGCGCGCATCGATTCCAGGCGCCAGCCCGGAGACGATGGCAACGAGCGTGGCGACGCCTCTGGAGCGCCACCTGGGCACCATCGCAGGCGTCAACGAAATGACGTCCACGAGTTCGGTGGGCTCCGCAAGAGTCACCCTGCAATTCGACCTCAGCCGCAACATCGACGGCGCCGCTCGCGAAGTGCAGGCGGCCATCAACGCCAGCCGCGTCGACCTCCCCGCCACGCTGCGCAGCAATCCGACCTACCGCAAGGCCAACCCCGCCGCGTCGCCCGTCATCATCCTGGCCCTCACGTCCAAGACCAAGACCCCGGGCCAGATCTACGACGCGGTGTCGAACATCGTGAGCCAGCGCCTCTCGCAGGTCGATGGCGTCGGCGACGTGGAAATCGGCGGCGGCTCGCTCCCCGCCGTGCGCATCGAGCTCTTGCCGTTCGCGCTCAACCGCTACGGCATCAGCACCGAGGACGTGCGCGCCGCCATCCAGGCCTCCAACGCCAACCGCCCCAAGGGCACCGTGCAGGGCGACGGCCGCAAGCTGCAGATCTACACGCAGACCCCGGCCCTGCGCGCCAGCGACTACGCCTCGATGGTGGTGGCCTGGCGCAACGGCGCGGCGGTGCGGCTGCAGGACGTGGCCGAAGTGATCGACGGCGTGGAAGACACGCGCACGCTGGGCCTCTTCAACGGCGAGCCCGCGATCATCGTGCTGATCACGCGGCAGCCCTCGGCCAACATCATCGAGACCGTCGACAGCGTGCGCGCGCTGCTGCCGGAGCTGCAGGCGCAATTGCCGCCCGACGTGACGCTGCAGGTGGCGTCGGACAGCACCAACTCCATCCGCGGCTCGCTGCGCGAGGTCGAGCTGACGCTGGTCATCTCGGTGTTGCTGGTGGTGCTGGTGGTCAGCCTGTTCCTGCGCAGCGTGCGTGCCACCATCGTGCCGGCCGTCGCCACCGTGGTGGCGCTGCTCGGCACCTTCGGGGTGATGCACCTGCTGGGCTTCAGCCTCAACAACCTGAGCCTGATGGCGCTCACGGTGGCGACCGGCTTCGTGGTGGACGATGCCATCGTGGTGCTCGAGAACACCAGCCGGCACATCGAGGCCGGCATGTCGCGCATGAAGGCGGCGCTGCTGGGCGCCAAGGAAGTGGGCTTCACCGTGTTGTCGATCAGCGTGTCGCTGGTGGCCGTGTTCATTCCGCTGCTGTTCATGGGGGGGCAGGTGGGGCGCCTCTTCCGCGAGTTCGCGGTCACGCTGTCGGCGGCGGTGATGATCTCGCTGGTCATTTCGCTGACCACCACGCCCATGATGTGCGCCTGGATGCTCAAGCCCGGCGGCGAGCACGACAAGGACAAGCCGCAGGGCCGGCTCGGTCGCATGGCTGCGCGCAGCTACGACTGGGTGCTCAAGCGCTACGAGCACAGCCTCGACTGGGCGCTCGACAGCAAGGCGCTGGTCATGCTGATCCTGGTGACGGTGATCGGACTCAACGTCTACCTGTTCAGCGCCGCACCCAAGGGCTTCTTCCCGCAGCAGGACAGCGGCCAGCTCAACGGCGGCCTGCGCGCCGACCAGAGCATCTCGTCGCAGGCGCTGGCCGCCAAGCTGCGCCAGGTGGTCGACATCATCCGCAAGGACCCGGCGGTCGACACGGTGGTGGGCTTCACCGGCGCCGGGCGGGCGGGCGGCGGCTTCATGTTCGTCAACCTGAAGCCGGCCAACCAGCGCACGGAAAGTGGCATGGCCGTGATCGCGCGGCTGCGGCCGCAGCTCAACGAGGTGACCGGCCTGCGCGTGTTCCTCGGCACCGTGCAGGACGTGCGTTCGGGCGGCCGCGCCAGCAACTCGACCTACCAGTACACGCTCAAGAGCGACAGCCTGGCCGACCTGCGCACCTGGGCCGTCAAGCTGTCCGACGAGCTGAAGCTGCAGCCTGTGCTGGCCGACGTCGACACCGACCAGGACCAGAACGGCGTCGAGACGGTCGCGAAGGTCGACCCCGACAGCGCGCGCCGGCTCGGCCTCACGTCCACGGCCATCGACAACGCGCTCTACAACGCCTTCGGCCAACGGCAGGTGGCCACCATCTACACCGAGCTCAACCAGTACCACGTGGTGATGGAGTGGGCGCCGCGCTACACGCGCAGCCCCAATGCGCTGAGCGACGTGTACGTGCCGGCGACCAAGACCTCCATCGTCGCGGGGCAGGCCGTGACCACGCAGGTGGCGGCCACGACGACGACTACCACCTCGTCGTCCACCAGCAAGTCCACGGCCTCGACGGCTGCCGCGACCACGACGGTGCCGGTCTCGGCCAATGCGGGCCTGCGCAGCGCATCGACCGGCAACGTGCTCAGCAACACCGCCACCAGCCTCGTGCCGCTGTCGGCGGTGGCGAAGTTCGAGGAGCAATCCGTTGCCACCTCGGTGAGCCATGAAGACGGCGAGCTGGCGACCACGATCTCGTTCAACCTCGCCGAGGGCGCGAACCTCGGCGATGCGCGCGAGGCCATCGCGAAGGCCGAGGCCAACATCGCCATGCCCACCAACGTGCGCGGTGCGTTCGCCGGCACGGCGCTCAGCGCGCAGCAGTCGCAGGGCCAGCAGGCCGTGTTGATCCTGGCCGCGCTGGTCGTGATCTACATCGTGCTCGGCATCCTCTACGAAAGCCTGGTGCATCCGATCACCGTGCTGTCGACGCTGCCCTCGGCCGGCGTGGGCGCGGTGCTCGCGCTGCTGATGTTCCGCATGGAGTTCTCGATCATTGCGCTGATCGGCGTGTTCCTCTTGATCGGCATCGTGAAGAAGAACGCCATCCTGATCATCGACTTCGCGCTGGAGGCCGAGCGCTCGCGCGGCCTGAGCCCGCTCGAAGCGGTGCGCGAGGCCTGCCTGCTGCGCTTCCGGCCCATTCTCATGACCACGCTGGCCGCCGCGCTCGGCGCGCTGCCGCTGGCCATCGGCTTCGGCGAGGGCGCGGAACTGCGCCGGCCGCTGGGCGTGGCCATCATCGGCGGATTGATCGCGAGCCAGTTGCTCACCTTGCTGACAACGCCGGTGGTCTATCTCCTGCTCGACAAGCTGCGCCGCCGTGGCAAAAACGAACACGAACTGGGTCGTGCAACGCCCGTTTGAGAACAGCATCACCATGAACGCACTGCTTCCCTGCCTTCGATCGAGCCCTTCTTCGAGCCGTCTTGTGCTCACGTCGCTCGCGCTCGCCGCCCTGCTGGCCGGCTGCGCCGTCGGCCCGGCCTACCAGGTGCCGACTTCCGCATCGGCCGCCGGCTGGAGGGAGCAGCAGACCGCCGAAGGCTGGCTGCCCGCAGCGCCGGCCGATGCGCTGGACCGCGGCGAATGGTGGAAGCTGTTCGCCGACCCCACGCTCGACGAACTGGCCGGCCGCGTGCAGGTGTCCAACCAGAACATCGCCGCGGCCGTGGCCAACTACACGCAGGCCCAGGCGCTGGTGCGTGGAGAGCGCGCGGCGCTGTTTCCCTCGGTGTCGCTGGACGGCAGCGGCAAGCGCAGCGGCAATGTGGGCGGTAGCGGCACGAGCAGCCCGTCGAACGCTTTCTCCGCCACGCTGGGTGCCAGCTGGACGCCCGATGTCTGGGGCCGCCTGCGCGAGGCCGTGAGCAGCGCGCAGGCCAACGCGCAGGCCAGCGAGGCCGACCTGGCCGCCGCGCGCCTGTCGGCCATCGGCGACCTTGCGACCAACTACTTCTCGCTGCGCGAGGCCGATGCGGAAATCGCGCTGCTCGACCAGACCATCGAGGGCTACCAGCGCGCCTTCGAGATCACGAGCAATCGCTATGCGGCAGGCATCGCCGCGCAGACCGACGTGCTGCAGGCTCAGACCCAGCTCGTCAATGCGAAGGCCGAGCGCGTGGGCCTGCAGCGTACCCGCGCCACGCTGGAGCACGCCATGGCGATGCTCGTGGGCGTGGCGCCGGCCGACTTCAACCTGCCGGCCGCGCAATGGACACCCACGGTGCCCGGCGTGCCGACCGGCGTGCCTTCGACGCTGCTGCAGCGCCGTCCCGACATTGCAGCGGCCGAGCGCTCGGTGGCGGCCGCCAATTCGCAGATCGGCATCGCGCGCGCGGCGTACTTTCCGAACATCGGGCTCACCGCATCGGTGGGCAGCAATGCAAGCCGCGTCAAGGACCTGTTCAGTTCGGCCAACACGCTCTGGGCGCTGGGCCTGTCGGTGGCGCAGGTGGTGTTCGATGCGGGTGCGATCGGCGCCAGCGTCGACGCTGCCAAGGCCAGCCACGAAGCCGCGGTGGCGCGCTACCGCCAGACGGTGCTCGCCGCCTTCCAGGCGGTGGAAGACCAGCTGACCGCGGGCGCCGCGCTCGCGCAGCAGGAGGGCCTGCGCCGCGAGGCCTCGGCCGCGGCCGACAAGACCGAGCAGCAGTTGCTCAACCGCTACCGCGCGGCCCAGGTGAGCTACACCGATGTGGTGACGGCCCAGGCCGCCGCGCTGAGCGCGCGGCGCACGCTGGTGCAGTTGCAGGTCAACCGCCAGACCTCGGCCATCGCGCTCATTCAGGCCCTGGGTGGCGGTTGGCAAGCCGGTTGGATGGGCGGCGGCACGGAGGCTGCGGCCCAACAACCCGCTGGCCCTCGTCCGCAGTAGGAGGAGGGCGGTTTCGCGGATGGGCACCATGCCCATCCTTGTCGGACCCCGCCGCCGGTGCAACACCTTGCGCGGCGGGCCTTGTGTCACGGCGCCGTGATTAGTGCGCCGGACGGTCCATCATCCCGCCAAGGTAGTCCTTGTCGGTCACCAGCACCCAGAGTGCGAGCACCAGGATCACCGCGGCCACGAGCACCGCGTTGACCATCGCCGCTTCTCTCGCGGCGAACCCGAGCACCCAGGGCGATGCGGCAAGCCACACAGCCAGAGCAACCTCGGTCCACTCTTCCCACTGCTTCGGCACGAAGGTCGCCCCCAGCGCCACGGCGCCCAGCACGATGCCGGTCGCTACCATGGTCCACATGGCGGGCGAGATGCCCTGAAAGCCCAGGACCCAGGGCGAGACGATCAGCCAGACACCGGCAATGGCGTTGACCGGGTCTTGCCAATGCTTCACTTGCTTCATGGTCATACCTCCTGCCGCGACAAGACGCCGCGACCTGGGTTGGACCCTTCAATTCGGGCGTGGTTCCGCGATGTGGCATGCGGGCGGCCTTGCGGATCCAGATCGTCTTTTTATAATTGAGTATGTACTCAATCAATGATTGAATCCGACGCATGGCCCGCCCCCGAAGCGAAGACAAGCGCAACGCGATCCTCGATGCCGCCGTGGCCGAGTTCGCGCGCCGCGGGGTGTGGACCACACCCACCTCCGCCATCTCGAAGGCGGCAGGCGTGGCCGAAGGCACGCTCTTCACCTACTTCGCGAGCAAGGAAGTTCTGGTCAACGAGCTCTATCGCGCGCTGAAGACCGAGCTGGCCGAGGTCATGCTCGCGGACTGGCCCGAGGAGGCCGATCCCATGACCCGGTACCGCCACACCTGGGACCGCTATGTCTACTGGGGTGTCGACAACCCCGAGAAGTGCAAGGTGGTCTCGCAGCTCAAGGTTTCCGACCAGCTGAGCGAAGAGAGCCGCGCGGCCGGCATGGCGCCTTTCGTGCGGCTCGAGGTGCTCGCCCAAGACTGCATCGGGAAGAAATTGATTCGCGACCGGCCCCTGCCTTTCCTGGGCGCGATGTTCTGCGCGATGGCCGAGACCACCATGGTCTTCGTCGCGCAGGCCAGGACCCCCAAAGACCGGCTCGCCTGCTGCACCGCCGGCTTCGAGACCTTCTGGCAAGGCGTTGCCATCATCTGAAAGAGAGAACCACCATGCCCAAGCTCAAGCGCCGCCATTTCGTCCTCGGCACCCTCGGTGCCGTGGGCGCCCTCGTGGTCGGCTGGTCCGCCACGCCGGCCGCATCGCGGCTCGTGCCATCCGAGCCGCTGGCCGCGGGGCCCGGCCAGGTCGCGCTCAACGGCTGGGTCAAGGTGGGCAGCGACAACACCGTCACGCTGATGATGTCGCAGTCGGAAATGGGGCAGGGCTCCCACACCGGCCTCGCGATGCTGCTGGCCGAGGAAATGGACGCCACGCTCGCGCAGATCAGGCTCGAGCAGGCGGGCTTCGACGGCATCTACAACAACCAGGCGGCCATCCTCGACGGGATGCCGTTCGCGCCCGGCGACGAAGGCATGGTCAAGCGCTCGACGCACCATGTGGTCGGCAAGCTGCTGCGTTCGATTCCGGGGCTCTCGGGCACCGGCGGTTCGTCGAGCATCACCGACCAGTGGCTGCCGGTGCGCGAAGCCGGTGCCTCGGCGCGCGCGATGCTGGTGGGCGCGGCGGCGGCACTGTGGAACGTGCCCGCGAACGAATGCCGCACCGAGGCCGGCCGCGTGCTGCACGGCACGGACAAGAGCGCGAGCTTCGGCGAGCTCGCACAGCGCGCCGCGCAGCAGCCGCTGCCCAAGGCGGTGGCGCTGAAGAAGCCGGCCGACTTCAAGGTGATCGGCCAGCCCGTGCGCCGCATCGACAACGCCGGCAAGCTCGACGGCACGGCGGTGTACGGCATCGACGTGCTGCCACCCGGCCTGCTGTACGCGAGCATCACCATGTGCCCGACGATCGGCGGCAAGGTCGCGCGCTTCGACGCCAAGGCCGCGGAAGGCCTGCCCGGCGTGCGCAAGGTGATGGCGCTGGAGCCGGTGGCCGCCAGCCTCGTCGGCGCCGGCAGCACATCGGGCGGCGTCGCGGTGATCGCCGACACGCCGTTCCACGCGATGCGTGCGCTGCAGAAGCTCACCATCGAATGGGACCACGGCCCCGCCGCGAGCCTGTCGAGCGGCGAGATGATCGAAGCGCTGGCCCAGACCCTGAACACCCACAAGGGCAACGCACGCCTCGACAAGGGCGACGTGGCCGCCGCGCTGAAGTCGGCCGCGAAGACCATCGAGGCCGAATACCGCGTGCCCTTCCTCGCGCATGCCACCATGGAGCCGATGAACTGCACCGTGCAGTTCAAGGACGGCGCCGCCACCGTGTGGGCGCCCACGCAGGCGCCGGGCTTCGCGCGCGGTGCGGTCGCGAAGGCGCTGGGCATCGATGCCGGGAAGGTCACGCTGCATGTGACCTACCTCGGCGGCGGCTTCGGCCGGCGCTACTTCAGCGATTTCCTCGTGCAGGCCGCCACGCTGGCGCGCGAGGCCGGCGGCGCGCCGGTGCAACTGCTCTGGTCGCGCGAGGAGGACATGGCGCACGACTACTACCGCCCGGCCTATGTGGCGCGCTGCAAGGCCGGCTTCGATGCCAGCGGCGCCCTGGTCGCATGGCAGACCACTTCGGCCGGATCGAGCCTGGGCGCGCCGTCGTTCATGGACGCCTCGACCGACGGCGCATGGAACACCGCCTACGATTTTCCCCATGCGCGGGTGGCGCACGCGCCGGTCGAATCGGCCGTGACCACCGGCATCTGGCGCTCGGTGGCGCATTCGCAGAACGGCTTCTTCGTCGAGAGCTTCATCGACGAATGCGCCGCTGCGGCGGGCAAGGATGCGGTGGCCTTCCGTGCCGCGCTGCTCGCCAGGGATCCACGCCACGTGCACGTGCTGAAACGCGCGGCCGAGCTGTCGAACTGGGGCCAGCCGCTGGCCCCGGCGCCCGACGGCGCGAAGCGTGCGCGCGGCATCGCCATCCACCGCGCCTTCGGCAGCATCGTCGCGCAGGTGGCCGAGGTGTCTGTGTCGGCGGACAAGCAGATTCGCGTGCACCGCGTGGTGTGCGTCATCGACTGCGGCTCGGCGGTCAATCCGAACCTGATCCGCCAGCAGGTGGAGGGCGGCATCGTCTACGGCCTCTCGGCCGCGCTGCATGGCGAGATCACCATCGAGAAGGGCCAGGTGCAGCAGAGCAACTTCCACGACTACATGCCGTTGCGCATGAACGAGTGCCCCGTGATCGAGACCGAGATCGTCGCCAGCACCGAACGCCCGGGCGGGGTCGGCGAACCGGGCACGCCGCCCATCGCGCCGGCCGTGGCCAACGCGCTGTTCGCGCTCACCGGCCAGCGCCTGCGCAGCCTGCCGCTCAAGCTCGCCTGAACGAAAAGAAGAGAAGGAACGCCCCATGACCACCACGATCAAGATCAACGGCAAGACCTCCACCGTCAACGCCGAGCCCGATACGCCGCTGCTGTGGGTGCTGCGCGGCGAGATGCAGCTCGTCGGCACCAAGTTCGGCTGCGGCAAGGCGCTGTGCGGCGCCTGCACGGTGCACCTCGACGGCGAGGCGGTGCGCTCCTGCGTCACGCCGCTCGAAGCCGTGGGCACGCGCGAGGTCACGACCATCGAGGGCCTGCAGGGCAGGGAGGCCGACGCACTGCGCAGCGCCTGGACCGAGGTCGACGTGGTGCAGTGCGGCTACTGCCAGAGCGGGCAGTTGATGTCGGCCTGCGCGTTGCTCAAGAAAGTGCCGCAGCCCAGCGACGACGAGGTGACGAATGCGATGAGCGGCAACATCTGCCGCTGCGGCACCTATCCGCGCATTCGTGCGGCGATCCACATGGCGGCGGGGAAGCGGGGCGCCTGAGAGCCCGTCTATTCAGGACGCGTGCGTTCGGGGCGCGTGCACAGGCCACCGGGTGCTCCCCTCCGCGAATGTCCCCCGCTTCGCTCCTCCTTTATTTCGCTGCGGGGAGCACCCGGTGCCCTGTGCACGAGAGACGCGGCTGTTGTGCTGGCCGATCAACGACTGCTCTGAGCGATCACGCCGGCGGTGTGCTCTGCGCAGCGAAATAAAGGAGGAGGCCTGCGGCCCTAGGCCGCGCCGGGGGACATTCGCGGAGCAGAGCACACCGTCGGCGTGATCGCGCCCTGAACCGCAACACCCCAACGTAGCCCCAAACAGACCGTGAACAGGCTCTAACTCCCGCGCGCGACGGGTGGCGTCAGGTAGGCGCCGGTTTCGAACAACTGCGCCTCGGCCTGGTCGATGCGCTTGATGCCCGACTTGCCCGCACGGCTTGCGAGCAGCTCGACCAGCGCCTCGGTCACAGCCACGCCGGCCGCGACCGAGGGGAAGAACGAGGGGCTGTTGATCGTGAAGAGCAGCGTTTCGTCCGCGAGCAGCGAGAGCGGCGATGTGATGCTGTCGGTGATGGCGACGATGCGGCAGCCGGCCGCCTTGGCCGCTTCCGTCACCTGCAGCGCCTCGCGCGAGTAGGGCACGAAGCTCGCCACCACCAGCGCGTCGCCCTTGGCGAAGGCGCGCTGCTGCATCTCGAGCGAGCCGCCCTGGCCGTCGACCAGGTGCACGCTGGCGCGGAACAAGCGGTACACGTAGACGAACGAGAACGCGATCGGAAAGCAGGCCCTGAAGCCCGCGGCATGCACGGCCGGCGCCTTCTCGATCAGCGCGCAGGCCTTCTGCAGCGCCTGTTCGCTCTGCTGGTGCGTGGCCTCGAGGTTGCGGCGCTGCACCTCGAACATCTCGCCCGTGAGGCCGCGGTCGTGCGAGCGGCCGACGAGCTGCTTGGCGCGTCCGCCGTAGGTTTCGGAGCCGAGGCCCATGTCGGCGGCGAAGGCCTCCTTGAGCTGCGGCCAGCCCTCGAAGCCCAGGTGCTGCGCAAAGCGCACGAGGGTGGCGGGCGTGCTTTGCGACAGGGTGCCGACGTTGCGCATCGAGCCGGTGACCACCTCGTTCGGGTGGTCGAGCACGTAGCGCGCCACCTGCTGGAGGGCAGGGCTCAGTTCGTTGAAACGCTGGCGGATACGGTCTCTGGCGCCCATGGCGGTGTCTCTTTTCTGGCGGTCGTTGGAACGAATGTACCGGACATGCAACGCGGGAACAGTTGACGGAACAAATGTTCCAAACAATAATTCGGCCGAAACGTTAGTTCCAAACACGAATCCGCCGATCGCCGGCCGTCCACCCGCCATGACGCACGTCTTCCACCGCCACCTTCGCCAGACCCCGCCCGTTGCCGCCGGCTCCCACGGCATGTTCATCCGCGACGCCGAGGGGCGCGAATACCTCGATGCCTCGGGCGGCGCGGCCGTTTCCTCGCTCGGCCACGCGCACCCCGAGGTGCTGGCCGCCATGCATGCGCAACTCGACCGGCTGGCCTACGCCCACACCAGCTTCTTCACGAGCGAGGTGGCCGAGCAGCTGGCCGACGAGCTGATCGCCTCCGCCCCCGAGGGCATGAGCCATGTGTACCTGGTGAGCGGCGGTTCCGAGGCGGTGGAGTCCGCGCTCAAGATGGCGCGGCAGTATTTCGTCGAGACCGGCCAGCCGCAGCGCACGCACTTCATCGCGCGTCGCCAGAGCTACCACGGCAACACGCTGGGCGCGCTCGCGGTGGGCGGCAACGCCTGGCGGCGCGAACCGTTCGCTCCGATCCTCGTGCCGGCCACGCACGTGGCGCCGTGCTACCCGTACCGCGAGCAGCGTGCCGGCGAGAGCGCCGAGCAGTACGGCCAGCGCCTTGCCGCCGAGCTCGAAGCCGCCATCGTCGCGCAGGGCGCCGACCGCGTGATCGCCTTCGTGGCCGAAACGGTGGGCGGCGCCACGGCCGGCGTGCTGACGCCGGTGCCGGGCTACTTCAAGGCCGTGCGCGCCGTGTGCGACAAGTACGGCGTGCTGCTGATCCTCGACGAGGTGATGTGCGGCATGGGCCGCACCGGCTCGCTGCATGCCTGCGAGCAGGAGGGCGTGGTGCCCGACCTGATCACCATCGCCAAGGGCCTGGGCGGCGGCTACCAGCCGATCGGCGCGGTGCTGGCGCAGCGCAGGATCGTCGAGGCCATGTCGAAAGGCAGCGGCTTCTTCCAGCATGGCCACACCTACCTCGGCCATCCGATGGCCTGCGCAGCGGCGCTGGCGGTGCAGCAGGTGATCCGGCGCGGCGGCCTGGTCGTCAAGGTGCGCGACGACGGCGTGGCCTTCGGCGCGATGCTGGCCGAGGCGCTCGGCAGCCACGCCCACGTGGGAGACATCCGCGGCCGCGGCTTCTTCTGGGGCATCGAGCTGGTGGCCGACCGCGCGAGCAAGGCGCCGTTCGATCCGGCCCTGAAGATCAACGCCGCGATCAAGAAGGACGCCATGGCGCGCGGCCTGCTGTGCTACCCCTTCGGCGGCACCGTCGATGGCCGCCAGGGCGACCACGTGCTGCTCGCGCCGCCCTTCATCGCCACGCGGCAGGACCTGCAGGAAATCGCCGCCCGTCTTGCGGCCTCCGTCGACGCAGTGACGAGCGCCGCAGTGCGCTGACCGCCGCCCGGTTTCTTCCGCTGTTTTTCTTCAACCCGCCGTTCCGAGGAGCGCTTCCATGCCCAAGCTTCGTCTGCCGATCCCCTTCGGTGCTGCCGCTCTCGCGGTGGCCTTCGCCCTTCTGCTGCCGCACACGGCCGCGCAGGCCCAGGAGAGCGACACGCTCGCCAAGATCAAGGCGAGCGGCACCGTCACCTTCGGCTACCGCGAGTCCTCGTTCGGCTTCTCGTACCTCGACGGCAACCTCAAGCCGGTGGGCTACAGCATCGAGATCTGCAACCGCATCGTCGAGGCGGTGAAGACCGAGCTCAAGCTGCCGGCCATCGAGATCAAGTACCAGGCCGTGACCTCGGCCAACCGCATTCCGCTGGTGCAGAACGGCACGGTGGACATCGAGTGCGGCTCCACCACCAACCTGGTCGAGCGCCAGAAGCAGGTGGCGTTCTCGCCCGACATCTTCCGCTACAACGTGCGCATGCTGGTGAAGGCCGAGTCGGGCATCAGGAGCATCGCCGACCTGCAGGGCAAGACGGTGGCGACGACCACCGGCACCACCTCGTTCCGCCTGCTGCGCGAGGCCGACCGCGGCCGCAGCCTCGAGGTGACCAACCTCGCCGGCAAGGACCACAGCGACTCCTTCCTGCTGGTGGAGAGCGGCAGGGCGCAGGCCTTCGTGCTCGACGACATCCTGCTGGCCGGCCAGATCGCGAATGCGCGCAGCCCGAAGGACTTCATCATCACCGGCGAGAGCCTGCGCACGGAGAACCAGTCGCTGATGTTCCGCAAGGACGATCCGGCCTTCAAGGCGCTGGTGGACCGCGTGGTGTCGGGCATGATGAAGTCGGGCGAAATGGAAAAGCTCTACGCCAAGTGGTTCATGTCGCCGATTCCGCCGAAGGGCATCAACATCAACTACCCGCTCAACCCGGAGACGAAGGAGGCGTTCGCCAATCCGTCTTCCAAGGGCATCTGACAGCCGCCTTCATGACACGCATCGCCCTGATCCACGCGCTCTCGCACTCGGTCGCGCCCATCAACGAAGCCTTCGCGCGCGACTGGCCCGAGGCGGTGCGCATGAACCTGCTCGACGACAGCCTCTCGGCCGATCTTGCGCGCAACGGGCGCGGGTTGGACGCGGCGATGCACGCGCGCTTCCAGCGGCTCGCGCAGTACGCGGTCGATACCGGCGCGCAGGGCATTCTCTTCACCTGCTCGGCCTTCGGGCCCTGCATCGAGGCGGTGGCGCGGCGGCATGCGGGCATTCCGGTGCTCAAGCCCAACGAGGCCATGATCGCCGAGGCATTGCAGGGCGAAGGGCGGCTCGGGCTGATCGCCACATTTGCGCCCACGCTGGCATCGATGCCGGCCGAGTTTCCGGCCGGCACTGCGCTCGAACTGGCGCTGGCCGAAGGCGCACTCGATGCGTTGAACGCCGGCGACACGCAGCGGCACGACGCGCTGATCGCCGCCCAGGCCACCGTGCTGCGTGAGCGCGGCTGCACGCGCATCGCACTCGCCCAGTTCAGCATGGCACGGGCCCGCGCTGCCTGCGAGCAGGCGAGCGGCCTGCCGGTGCTCACGACCGTCGACAGCGCGGTGCGTGCGTTGCGCCAGAGGACGGGCCGGCGCTCAGTGTGAGCCGCCGTGGCTGATGGCGGCAACGAGTGTCGCCATCGCGATCTGCGCCGCGTCGCTGCGGCCCAGCATCCGGCTCAGGCCGGTCTCGCGGTCGGTCGCCTCCAGGCCTTCGGACAGGCGCCGGTAGATGTCCGACGAAGGCATCGTGGCCGCGGTGCCGAGCGCGTCGCAATAGGTGGCGGTGAGAATGCCCGAGAGCTGTTCGCTTTGTTCGTTCGACAGCTTCATCGCGTCGCCGCCGAAGACGGCGGCGATGCAATGCATCAGGCAGGCCTGCATTTCGAGCGAGAAGGCCTGCTGCCGCACATAGCCTTCGACGGCGCTCCAGAACAGCGGGTCGGAGGTCCGGCGCCAGCTTTCCAGCACCTTGCGGGCCTTGGCCACGAGGTCGGCATGCGCGTCGTCGGGCTCGCTGGGGCGCAGCGCCAGGCCTTGCAGGGTGAGCGATGGCACGGGGCCGGCCGCGCCCAGCATGAAGCTCCAGAACTTCCAGCGGGCATACCCCTTCCTGTCGAGGGCCGGGTCCAGGGGGGCGAGCAGGCCGAAGTCGATGCGCGGGGCGGCGCCGGCGTCCGGCACCGGTATCTCGGCCTCCAGCCGGTCGGCGGCGATGTTGCCTTGCGCGACGATGCCCGCGCTCTTGCCCGAGCGGTCGATGTCGGCCAGGCGCTGCATCAGCCGCCGCAGCTCGGCGGCCGATGCGCCGGTGGCTTCGGCCACGCGCCGCATCGATTCGCGCTCGTCCGCGACATGCTCTTCATGCCTGCTTTCCGGGGTGAACGTCCGCATGGCAAGACTCCTTGAGGCACATGAATGGTCAGCTTGAAATATGTGCCGGCGCGCGCCGGGTGAACATCACCGGAATTGGGTATTCGGTACTCGCCGCCTGCCTGAACATGAGCTGACAAACGCCCTCGCCATAATGACCGTTCTTTGAAGGAGTACGCGTGGATATTGTTTTGCTGGTCAAGGCCGCCGTCATGGGCATCGTGGAGGGGCTGACCGAATTTCTTCCGATCTCGTCGACGGGCCATCTGATTCTTGCGGGCTCGCTGCTCGGCGGCTTCGGCGACAACCGGGGCAAGGTCTTCGAGATCGCGATCCAGACCGGCGCGATCTTCGCGGTGATCCTGGTCTACTGGCAGAAGATCAAGTCGACCGTCGTGGCGCTGCCGCGGCAGCCCAAGGCGCAGCGCCTGGCGCTCAACATCCTCATCGGCTTCCTGCCCGCGGTGGTGCTGGGCCTGCTGTTCGGCAAGGTGATCAAGGCGAACCTGTTCATCCCGACCGTGGTGGCCAGCACCTTCATCATCGGTGGCTTCATCATCCTGTGGGCCGAGAAGCGGCCGCCGGGCTCGGTGCGGGTCGAGCACGTGGACGACCTGACGCCGTGGGATGCGCTCAAGGTCGGCCTGGTGCAGTGCTTCGCGATGATCCCGGGCACGAGCCGCAGCGGCTCGACCATCATCGGCGGCATGCTGCTGGGCCTGTCGCGCCAGGCAGCGACCGATTTCTCGTTCTTCCTGGCCATTCCGACGCTGATCGGTGCCGGGGCATACAGCATCTACAAGGAGCGCGCGCTGCTGTCGGTGGCCGACATTCCGCTGTTCGCCGTGGGGCTGGTGTTCTCGTTCATCAGCGCCTGGCTGTGCGTGCGCTGGCTGCTGAAGTTCATCAGCACCCACAACTTCATTCCGTTCGCCTGGTACCGCATTGCCTTCGGCATCCTGGTGCTGGCCACGGCGTGGAGCGGCACGGTGGTCTGGGCGGACTGATCTGCCGGCGCGGCRCTCAGGCGCCGCTATGGCCCAGGATGGCGCTGGCGGCACGGGCTTCCTGCCGCACGGCGGTGGCGATCGGCCCGTCGATGGCCGGGTCGAAGCCGCCCGTCGCACCCAGTGCCGTCAGCACGGCGCACACCCGGCCCGCATAGTCGTACACCGGCGCCGCCACGGCGCTGATGCCGCGCAGGTAGGTGTCTTTCACGCTCGCGCAGCGCGCCTTCTGCACGTCGCGGCGCAGCTGGCCGATGGGGTCGGCCGCATCGAGCGTGGCCCGCATGTCTGGCGGGGCCTCCGCCAGCTCCTGTTCGGCCAGCGCCAGCACCCGCGATTCGTCCAGCAGGCCGAGGAACGCGCGGCCGGTGGCCGACCACAGCATCGACATCACCGAGCCGGCGCGCACGTTCACCGTGACCGGCAGGCCCGGCTCCTCGAAACGCACGATGGTCGGCCCCTTGTTTCCCATGACCGCGACGAAGCAGGTCACCTCCAGCGATTCGCGCAGGCGGATCAGGCAGGGCTCGGCCGCGCGGATCGGGTCGGCCTGGCGCATGGCGGCCAGGCCGATCTGGATGGCTTCGGTGCCCAGGTAGTAGTGCTGCGAGGCGGCGTCCTGCAGCACGAGGCCTTCCTCCATGAGGCTGGCGAGGTAGCGGTGCACCTTGGCCGGGCTTTCGGCAACCTGGGCCGAGAGCGCGGTCAGGCTGCTGCGCCCGCCCAGGTGCGCGAGCCCTTTCAGGACGGCCATGCCGGTCTCGGCGGACTGGACGCGCTGGCGCCGCTCACGGGGGGCGGCGGGCACGGAAGAGGGTTCCGGAGAAGAGGTCATGTCGGCTGCATGTTAGGTGCTCGGGCCGGTCGCACCGCGGCACCGGGAGGCAAGGGTTAACCCGGAAATTTGAATTACGCAATGCGTATGATACTTACGCAATACGAAATCGAAACCCCGGAGACACCCATGAAGAAGCCCTTCGTCCGTTGCATCGCCGTTCTCTCGCTCGCTGCCGCCACGGTGGCCGGCGCCCAGACCTTCCCCGCCAAGCCGATCCGCTGGATCGTTCCCTACGCGGCTGGCGGCGGCTCCGACTTCCTGGCGCGCACGGTGGCGCAGACGCTCTCCACCCAGGTGGCGCAGCCGGTGCTGGTGGACAACAAGCCCGGCGGCAACACCGCGCTGGCCGCCGCCGAAACGGCGCGTTCGCCGGCCGACGGCTACACGGTGCTCTCGGCCGACAACGGCACGCTGGTCTTCAACCCGGCGCTCTACAAGTCGCTGAGCTACAGCCCGACCAAGGACCTCGCGCCCGTCACGCTGATGGGCAAGTTCCCGATGATCCTGGTGGTCGGCACCAACGCGGGTTTCGCCACGGCCAAGGACTTCATCGCCAAGGCGAAGGCCAAGCCCGGCGGCATCAACTACGCATCGGCCGGCGCGGGCAGCCCGCATCACCTCGCGATGGAGCTGCTCAAGGTGGAGGCGGGCCTTTTTATGGTCCACGTGCCGTACCGCGGCGCGGCGCCGGCGCTGGCCGACGTGGTCGGCGGACAGCTGCCGGCCATGATGGTCGACCTGGCGGCAGGGGCCGGTTTCATCAAGGGCGGCAAGGTCCGCGCACTGGCGGTCGCCAACCCGACGCGCCTGCCGCAGCTGCCCGATGTGCCCACTTTTGCCGAACTCGGCTACAAGAACGTCGAGGCCGCCGCGCTCGTCGGCGTGGTGGTGCCCTCGGCCACGCCGACGGAGGTGGTGAACACGCTCAACCGCCAGATCGTCGCGGCGATCAACGAGCCCTCCGTGCGCACGCGCATGGTCGACTTCGGCGTGGAGCCCGTGGGCAGCACGCCCGCCCAGTACGCCGAGCTGCTGAAGAGCGAGACGACGCGCTGGCACAAGCTGATCCGCGACCTGAAGATCACGCTCGACTGACCGACAGAAGACAGGAGTGCTGCCCATGCCCGACACCGCCATGCCCCCACGTTCTTCCGGCTGCCCTGTCGCGCACGGGCCACTGTCCGCGCAGCGCACACCCACCGGCTGCCCGGTGAGCCTGCGCGCCGCCGACTTCGATCCCTTCGAGGACGGCTACCAGCAGGACCCGCCCGAGTACGTGCGGTGGGCGCGCGAGAAGGAGCCGATCTTCTACAGCCCGAAGCTCGGCTACTGGGTGATCACGCGCTACGCCGACATCAAGGCGGTGTTCCGCGACAACATCACCTTCAGCCCCTCCAACGCGCTGGAGAAGATCACCCCCACCGGCGACGAAGCCAACGCGGTGCTGGCCTCCTATGGCTTCGCGCTGAACCGCACGCTGGTGAACGAGGACGAGCCCGCCCACATGCCGCGCCGCCGCGCGCTGATGGACCCGTTCACGCCCGAGGAACTCCGGCACCACGAGCCCATGGTGCGCGAACTGGCCCGCACCTATGTCGACCGCTTCATCGACGACGGCCGGGCTGACCTCGTCGACCAGATGCTGTGGGAGATTCCGCTCACGGTGGCGCTGCACTTCCTCGGCGTGCCCGAGGAAGACATGGACACGCTGCGCAAGTACTCGATCGCGCACACCGTCAACACCTGGGGCCGGCCGAAGCCGGAAGAGCAGGTGGCCGTGGCGCACGCGGTGGGCAACTTCTGGCAGTACGCCGGCAAGGTGCTCGACAAGATGCGGCAGGACCCCGACGCGCCCGGCTGGATGCAGTACGGCATCCGCAAGCAGGCGCTGCACCCCGAGGTGGTGACCGACTCGTACCTGCACTCGATGATGATGGCCGGCATCGTGGCTGCGCACGAGACCACGGCCAATGCGACCGCCAATGCGATGAAGCTGCTGCTGCAGCACCCGCAAGTGTGGAAAGAGCTCTGCGAAGACCCGGGCCTGATTCCCAACGCGGTGGAAGAATGCCTGCGGCACAACGGCTCGGTGGCCGCATGGCGCCGCCTCGTCACCAGGGACACGCAGCTCGGCGGCGTCGACCTGCCGGCCGGCTCGCGGCTGCTGATCGTCACCTCCTCGGCCAACCACGACGAAGCGCATTTCGCCGACGCCGACCTGTTCGACATCCGCCGCGACAACGCGAGCGACCACCTGACCTTCGGCTACGGCTCGCACCAGTGCATGGGCAAGAACCTGGCGCGCATGGAGATGCAGATCTTCCTGGAGGAGTTCACGCGGCGGCTGCCGCACATGCACCTGTCGGCACAGCGCTTCAGCTATGTGCCGAACACCTCGTTTCGCGGCCCCGAGCACCTGTGGGTCGAATGGGACCCGGCCGCGAACCCGGAGCGCAGCAACCGCGGGCTGCGCGACGTGCAGCTGCCCGTGCGCATCGGCGAGCCGTCGCGGCATGCGATTGCGCGGCCGGTCGTGGTCGACCGCGTGACGGCGGTGGCCCACGGCATCGTCAGGCTGCAGCTGATGTCGCCCGACGGCAGGCCGCTGCCGCGCTGGACCGCGGGTTCGCACATCGACGTGGAGTGCGGCACGCCGGCACTGTCGCGCCAGTATTCGCTGTGCGGCGATCCGGACGACGCGGGCGTGCTGGAGATCGCCGTGCTGCACGAGCCGGCCGGCCGGGGCGGCTCGGCCTGGGTGCATGCGAACGTGCGCGCCGGCGACCGGCTGCGCATTCGCGGACCGCGCAATCACTTCCGGCTCGACGAATCTCTGAAGAAGGCGATCTTCATCGCGGGCGGCATCGGCATCACGCCGGTGAGCGCCATGGCCCGCCGCGCGAAGGCGCTGGGCATGGACTACGAACTGCACTACAGCGGGCGCAGCCGCGCGACGATGGCTTTCCTCGGCGAGCTGGCTGCGCTGCATGGCGAGCACCTGCATGTCTACGCACGGGACGAGGGGCGGCGCAACGACCTGAATGCCTTGCTGCGCCAGCCGCTGCCCGGCGCGCAGGTCTATGCCTGCGGCCCGTTGCGCATGCTCGAAGCGCTCGAGACCTGCTGCGCCGCATGGCCCGAGGGCGCCTTGCGCGTCGAGCATTTCGAATCGACGCTCGCAACGCTCGACCCATCGAAGGAGCATGCGTTCGAGGTGGAACTGAAGGACTCCGGCATCGTCGTCACCGTGCCGCCGGACCAGACCCTGCTGTCCGCCCTGCGCGCCGCCAATGTCGACGTGCAGAGCGATTGCGAAGAGGGCCTGTGCGGCTCGTGCGAAGTGCGGGTGCTGGCCGGCAAGGTGGACCACCGCGACGTGGTGCTGACCCGCTCCGAGCGCGATGCCAACGCCAGGATGATGGCCTGCTGCTCGCGTGCCTGCGAAGGCCGGCTGGTGCTCGAACTCTAGGAACGCGGGCGCTCAGGCCGCGGACGCCAGCGGCATGCGCAGCGCCAGCTGCGTCTCGCCGGGCCGCGAGTGCAGCTGCAGATCGGCCCCGAGGCGGCGCGCGCGGGCACGCAGGCTGCGCAAGCCCGCGCCGGCCCCCTTGTCGGCGCCATCCACCACGAAGCCGCGGCCGTCGTCGCGCACGCTGAGCTGCAGTTCGGCGCCGGCGCGCGTCACCGCCACGTCCACGCGGCGGCCTGCGCTGTGCTTGAGCACATTGGTCAGTGCCTCCTGCAGGAAGCGCAGCAGGTCGAGGCTCTGCGAGGGCGGGAGTTCGAGCGACTCGATGTTCGACACCTGCCAGCGGCAGTCGATGCCGTTGGCGTCGAGCAGCTGCGAGGTGCGGTGGCGCAGGGGCACAAGCAGTTCACCGAACGCCCGGGCACCGTCGTGGCGGCCGGTGGCGTCGATGATCAGCCGCAGGTCGTCGCGCAGGCGCTTGAGCATGGCCAGCAGCTCGGGCGCGGAAAGGTTTTCGGGCCTGCGTTCCAGCGTTGCGATGCTGCCGATCAACATGCCGCCGAGCCCGTCGTGCAGGTCGCTTGCGAGGTTGACGCGCTCGCCGATGCGCGCGTGCGCCAGCTCCAGCGCATGCTGCTGTGCGAGTGTGGCGGCCAGCTCGGCCTTGGCCGCATTCACTTCCTCGATCAGCTCGGTATTGAAGTTCTCGATGCGCTTCAGGCTCTGCACGAAGCGTCCGGCCTGGGTCAGCGCCATGCCGAGCAGCAGCAGATACGACGAGATGGTCGTGTAGTAGACGTTGCTGTCGATCACCTGCGTGAACACCAGCAGATCGTGCGCACCTGCAACCGCGGACACCGCCATGAACGGCGCGAGCAAGCGCATCGGACTTCCGGGGTGGCGCCAGGCGTGCACGATGGACGCGCTGTTGACGGCAATGGTCATGAGGCCGCCCACCAAGGTCCAGAAGGCGCGATGCAGGGGCAGGCTCGGGCCGTTCGCAAGCCACAGGTCGAGCACGCCGGCCAGCGTGACCAGCAGTGCCGCCAGCTCCAGGCGCGGCATGCGCCGTTCGCAGAAGCGCAGTGCGAAGACGACATAGGAAGCGCTGAACACCAGCAGCAGCGAGGTGTTGAGCGCTTGCCAGCTGTGGTTGGAGGCGAAGGGCCAGGGGCTGGTCGCGATCTGGTTGTAGCCGAACAGCAGCCACAGCACGTCCATCACCGCGAACCAGCCATAAGCGGTTTCGCGCCGGCGCATCAGCCACAGCGCGGCGAACAGGGCCGAGACCGCGGCGCTCACCGCGAGGCCCAGCACCTGCAGGTCGCGGCGCACGATGTGCTCATCGGTGAACGCGGCCTGCATCGCGGCCGGCGTGCCGAGGCTGACCGGGCCCAGTCCGGCCTGGTAGGCGGACAGGCCCGAGACGCGCACCAGCAGCGTGTTGGCGCCGCTTCGCAACAGCGGCGGCGCCAGCAGCCAGTAGCGCGGCGTGTTCCAGGCGCGCGTGAGCGGCTCGACCAGGCGCTCGTCGCGTGAGATCGGCGTGCCGTTGAGCGACACCGCGCCGGCCATGTTGAGGTAGTGCAGCAGCAGCCCGGCCTCCCGCACCTGTTCCGGCTGTTCCCAGGTCAGCCGATACCAGACCACGCCGTCGAAGCCGGGCCAGCGCCCGGCCCAGCTGTCGGGCAGGGTGACGGGCGCCCAGCCATCGGCCGGCGGGGCGGTGTCGTCCCAGCCGGTGCCGCGCACGGCCTCGACATGGAGTTCAGGGGCGGGCGGCTGCGCCAGCGCCGGGCTGGCGGCAAGGAGGAGGAAAAGCAAGACGCCAATCAACGCGGCAAGCCATGCCCGCGGGAGAGGTTCTCGGTGTGGCATTTACCAATTTTCGGGGATGGCCCCGTCGAGTCCGAAAAGACACACTTTGCCACGTTTGTTTTATTTGCTTTCGAAAAAAGAGGAAGTCCATGCCAGTCCGGATTCGCGTCAATGGCACCCATGAAGGGTTGCGCAAACTTCGGCAGCTGCCTGCGATTGCGTTGCTCGTCGCAGGAAGCGCCTACGCGGCAGGATTTGCCGGTGGCACGGCGGGCAATGACGGCCCGGCAACTAATAACGGGACGGCAGGCGCCGGAGGCGCTGCGGCCGTTGTCTCGGGAGACGGGGCCACTGCGGTCGGTGCGGGCGGTGATGGTGGCACCGGAACCGCTGCTGGCGTCGGCGGTGCGGGCGGTGCAGGAGCCAGCGCAACCGCCAGCGGCGCGACGGCCGTGGGGGGCGGTGGTGCCGGTGCGCTAGGCGAAGCGGGAGGAACGGGCGGCGCAGGGGGCAGTGGCGCCCAGGCCTCGGCGGGTGGCGCGATCGCGCTCGGCGCGGGAGGCGCGGGCACCAGCGGTTGTTGCGGCCAAACCGCTCCGGCAGGCGGCAGTGGCGCGCAGGCTTCGGGCAACGCCGCGATCGCCATCGGGAGCGCCTCGGGCACCAGCCAGGGCGCCGTGGCATCCGGCAACGGCAGTACCGCGATCGGCGGCGCGAACGGCGGCGCTTCGGGCGCGGCCGCATTGGCCACGGGCAGCGTGGCGATCGGGTCCGGCAGCCGGGTCGCGAGCGGTGCGAACGGCAGCGTGGCCATCGGCGCGAACTCTGTCGCCACGGCGGCCAACACGGTGTCTTTCGGGACCGCGGGGCAGACGCGCGGCCTGGTCAACGTCAGCGCCGGAGCAGTGACCGCCACGAGCACCGATGCCGTCAACGGCAGCCAGCTGTACACCGTGCAACAGACCGCCAGCTCTGCGCTTGGCGTGGCGCAGAACTCGGCGCAGTACGGCGCGGGCGGCACCTCGCTGCAACTCAATGCCAACGGCGGCGCCGGCACCACGATCAGCAATGTCAGTGCCGGCCAGGCCACCACCGATGCCGCCAACGTCGGGCAGGTGCAACAGGCGCAGCAGGCAGCCGTCACCACGGCCAACAACTTCACCATTCAGCAGGTCACCGCGCTGCAGACCTTGATGAACCAGGCATTGGCCAGCGGCGTGTGCGCGGTGGGGGCGGGTGGCGCCGTGGCCTGCGGTCCCGGGGCCAGCGCCGGCGGTGCCGGCAGCACATCGATGGGCACCAACGCGCAGGCCAACGGCGAGAACACCGTCGCCATCGGGAACGGTGCGCAAGCCAGCCATGCGGGCTCGGTCGCCATCGGCGCCGGGGCCAGGGCCCTGGCCGATCCCACCACCGCCGTGGGCAACAACGCGGTGGCCACCGGCAACAACGCCGTGGCGCTGGGTGCCAACACGCTGGCCTCGGGCAGCAATGCGGTCGCGCTGGGGCAGGGCTCGGTGGCCGATCGCGACAACACCGTCTCGGTGGGCAACGCGGCCACCGGCCAGCTGCGCGGCATTGCGAATGTCGCCCCTGGTCTGTTGGGCACCGATGCCGTCAACGTCAACCAGCTGCAGCAGGCGGTGAGCAACGCAACCAGCCAGGCGAACGCCTTTGCCGCACAGGGCGTTGCAGCGGCGCTGGCGATGCCGTCGATGCCGACACTGCCGGTGGGCAAGAAATGGATGGGGGCCGCCGTGGGCAACTACGCCGGCGCATCGGCCGTCGGCTTCGCTTTCGGCTATCAGGTCAACGACAACCTGAACCTGGGCCTGGGTGTTTCCACTGCAACCAGCAGCGGCAGCAGCAACCGCATTGCCGCCCGCGTGCAGGCGGGTTACGCATGGTGAGGCGCTGGGAGAAGAAGGAAGCAGGCTCCGATCAGTGCAGCAAGCCGTGCTTTCGGGCCTGGTAGACGGCCTCGGTGCGAGAGGTGACGGCCAGCTTGCGATAGATGTTCTTGGTGTGGCACTCCACGGTCAGCCTGGAGATCGACAGCGATTCGGCCATGTCGCGGTTGCTCAGCCCCTGCGCCACGAGTTCGAGGATCTTGCGCTCTCGCGGGGTCAGCGCGACGGGCAGCGGGACGGGCGCATCGGCCGCCAACACGGTGGGCAGCGAAGGCTGCTGTGCCGCAAGCCAGCCGAGGATGCGGCGCGCAATGGCCGGATCGATCGGCGCGCCCCCTTGCTCGATGCTGCGCAGCGCAATGCTCAGTTCGAGGTCGTCGCGCTCCTTCAGCAGGTAGCCGATGGCGCCGGCGCGCAGTGCCGCGAAGATGATTTCCTCGGTCCGCCAGGCCGAGATCACCACCGCGGGCACCTGCCGGTGGTGCGCCTGCATCCAGCCGATCAGTTCGACCCCGCTGCCGTCCGGCAGGCCGATGTCGACCAGCGCGACGCCGAAGCTCTGCGCGTCGAGCAGGCCCTTGGCCGTGGCAATGCTGTCGGCCCAGGCGATCTGCGGCTCGTCGCAGCCGAGCGTGGACAGCACATAACCCAGGCGCTCGCGCATCGCCGGATCGTCTTCGACCACCAGCGAGGGACTCAAGGAAACGGTTTCGACGACTTCCAGCTGGGACATGGACATGGGCTCGGCATTCGGATCGGCGACAAGGCCAGTAGATCGTTTGTTCTTATTTTCAAGGATTGTTGCAGGGTATTGCCACCCGTATCTTCAAGTCGCGTCGATGCAGGGGGAATTGGGTGAACAGAAGCTATCGCTCTCTGTGGAATGCCAGCTTTGTGCGCGGATCGACGCGCGTACCCCGCCTTGGGGGGTACCTATGCCGTCCCCGGTGCGGGCGTCGGCGTGAGTGCGGGTCAAGGGGACGCGGGTCAGTCCAACGTCACGCCGCCGCTCATGTTGACCACCGTGCCGGTCATCGCGCCGGCGTGTTCCGAGGCCAGGAACACCGCGGTGCCCGCCATCTGGTCCAGCGACGGCAGCCGCTTCACCAGCAGCCCGGTCGGCTTGGCCGCGAGCATCTGCTCGACCGTCATGCCCATGCTTTCGGCCACCGGGCGGAAGACCTCGCGGCTGTGCGAGCCCGCTGCGGCGGCTTCGGGAATGGCATGCGAGCGGATGCACACGCTGCGGATATTGAAGGCCGCCAGCTCGCCCGCCATGTGGCGCATGAGCGCTTCGACGCCCGCACAGGCCACAGCGTGGCCGAGATAGCCCGGCCCCGGCAGCCGCGAGG
This sequence comes from Variovorax sp. P4_B10, assembly GCF_056402375.1. NCBI lineage: Bacteria > Pseudomonadati > Pseudomonadota > Betaproteobacteria > Burkholderiales > Comamonadaceae > Variovorax > Variovorax sp. P4_B10. Next base: position 27,605 of record NZ_JBFUHN010000045.1, read on the forward strand.
CCGGCGTGGACACCGAAATGATCACGCCGCCGCCCTGCTGCGCCATGTGCGGGGCGACGGCCTTCGCGGTGAGGAAGTTGCTGCGCGTGTAGGCCTGGACCGGAAGGAAGTAGTCCTCCAGCGAGAGCGCCGACAGCGGCCGGCCCTGCACATGCATCACGCCGACGGCGTTGAACGCGATGTCGATGCCGCCGGCCCGTTCGGCCACGTCGTTGGCGTGGCGCAGCATGGCTGCTTCGTCGAGCGCGTCCACCACCGCCACTTCGGCGCGGCCGCCGGCGGCGGCGATGTCCTTCGCGACGGCATCGAGCTTCGCGCGCGTGCGGCCCGCGAGGAACACCTTCGCGCCCGCGCGGGCAAAGGCGCGGGCCACCGCGCCGCCAATGGCGCCGCCAGCGCCGTGGATGACGGCGCGCCTGTCCTTCAATGAATTCGACGACATGAGTTTCTCCTTGGTGTGCGCCCGGCGGAATGCGGGCGTTCGAACCAAGGACGCCGGCCGGTGGCGCGATCCGACAACGCCGTCGGAATTTTTTTCGATCAGACCTGCGGAATGCGCGGGGCGATCACGCCCGGGTCGTACCAGGTGACCGGCCGGATCTCGAACACGCCGCTCTCGAAGTCCAACTGGCGGGCGGCGTCCCGGGCCTGCTCGAGGGTGTCGCAGTCGACGATGTAGAGGCCCATCAGCTGTTCCTTGGTCTCGGCGAAGGGGCCGTCGGTGACCAGCGGATGGGCGTCGCCCGCACGGCGCACCGTGGTGGCGGTGTCGGGCATCAGGCGCAGCACCGTGCCGAGCCGGCCCTGGGACTGCAGTTCGTCCCGCAGGTCGGTGTGGCGTTCGAGCATCTCGTCTTCGACGCCCGGCGCCCAGGCGGCAACGGCGGATTCGGAACCGTAGATCAGGATGGAATAGAGCATCGGTCGTCCTTCTGTGGTCATGGAATCGTGGAGGAGGGGGCGGGCGCCGCCAGGCGGTCGAGCAGGGTGCGGATGTGCGCCGCCTCGGCGGCGGTGCGGGCGAGGGCGATGGCTTCCGAGAAGGCCGCATTCGCGTCGGCCGGGCGGCCCAGCTGCATCAGCAGTCCGCCCTTCAGGCCATGGAAATGGAAGTAGGCCGACAGCGGCCCGGCCAGCGGTCCGATCATCGCGAGCGCGGCTTCGGCCCCGCGCAGTTTGGCCACCGCCACCGCGCGGTTGAGCGTGACCACCGGCGAGGGCTGCAGCACCTCGAGCACCGCATAGAGCCGGTCGATCTCGGCCCAGTCGGTGTCGGCCGCACGGGCCGCCTGTGCGTGCGTGGCGGCGATCGCGGCCTGCAACTGGTAGGGGCCGGGCTGCCCTTGCCGCAGCGCGGCCTCGACCAGCGCCAGGCCTTCGCCGATCAGCGCGCGGTTCCAGCAGCCGCGGTCCTGGTCTTCGAGCAGCACGACCATGCCCTGCGCATCGAGCCGGGCGCCGGCGCGGGCATGCTGCAGCAGGAGCAGCGCGGCCAGGCCCATCAGCTCGGGCTCGTCGGGAAACAGCTCGCGCAGCAGCCGCGCGAGCCGGATCGCCTCTTCGCACAGCGCCGCGCGCACATGCTCGGTGCCGCCGCTGGCCGAGTAGCCTTCGTTGAAGAGCAGGTAGACGGTGGTGCTCACCGCGGCCAGCCGCTCGCCGCGCTCCCGCGCACCGGGGGCGTCGAAGGGAATGCCGGCCGAGGCGACGCGCTTCTTGGCGCGCGTGATGCGCTGTTCCATCGCGCTTTCGCCCACCAGGAAGGCGCGCGCGATCTCCTGCACCGAGAGGCCCGAGACGATGCGCAGCGCCAGCGCGATCTGCTGCGTCAACGGCAGCTCGGGATGGCAGCAGACGAACAGCAGGCGCAGCACGTCGTCACGGTAGTGCGCGCGGTCGAGCTGTTCGACGAGCCGGGCCTCGGCATCGCCGAGGTCGGAGAGGTCGGAGAGGGCGGCTTCGTCCTCGGGCAGCGCGTCGTGCAGGTTGCGGCGCCGCACCTCGTCGAGCGCGGCGTTGCGCCCCACGAAGATCAGCCAGGCCAGCGGGTCGCGCGGCGGGCCGCTGCCCGGCCAGTGCTGCAGGGCGCGCAGGCTGGCTTCCTGGAAGGCTTCCTCGGCCGTGTCGAGATCGCGGAAGTAGCGCAGCAGCGCCGCCACCGCGCGCGGGCGCGAGGCGGTGAGCGTGGTGGCGATCCAGGCGGTGTCGGTCATGCCGGCGGCATCCTTCGTTGTCTCCTGCCTTCAAGGACGAACGAGTATGCGTCGGGCCGACAGGGCCGGCAAAAAAAGCCGGCGGGCGGAGTGCTCAGCCCTTCAGGCGCAGCCTGCGCGCCTCCTGCGCCAGGAAGCGATAGAGCTTCGGATCGTCGGCATAGCCCACGTTGAACCGCAGCCAGGGCGTGGGCCGGAGGTCGGTGCGGAACAGGTCGCCCGGCGCGAGCAGGAAGCTCTCGGAGATGGCGCGTTGCGCCAGCGCGCGCATGTCGACATCGTCGCGCTCGAAACGCGCCCACAGAAAAGGCCCGCCCGCGGGCCGCGTGAAGAGCTGCATGCCGGCGGCCTCCAGCCGGTCGCACACGGTGGCCTGCGCCGCCTGCAGCCGCTCGGCCAGGCGTGCGAGATGCGCCCGGTAGCGGCCTTCCACCAGCACGCCGTGCAGCAGCCGCTCGGTGAGCTCCGAGGTGGTCAGGCTGTTGACCATCTTCTGCAGGATCATCTTTTCGGCGAACTCCTCGTTGCAGGCCACGAAACCCACGCGCAGGCTGGGCGATACCGTCTTGGAAAAGCTGCCGACGTGGATCACGCGCTGCAGCCGGTCGAGGCTCGCGAGCGAGGTGGCGCCGGGCGGCTCGAGGCCGGCCATGGCGTCGTTGTCGACGATGTGGAAGTCGAGCTGCTCGGCCAGCCGCAGCATCTGGTAGGCCACGGCCGGCGTGCACTGGCTGCCGGTGGGGTTGTGCAGGTTGGTGGTGGTGAAGAAGGCCTTGGCGCCATGGCGCTGCGCCAGCGCCTGCAGCGCCGCGAGGTCGGGGCCGTTCACCGTGCGCTCCACGCCGACCAGCTTCAGGTCCATCGAGCGCAGCATCGCGAACAGGTTGGTCGAGCCCGGCTCGTCCACCAGCACCACGTCGCGCGGCTGCAGCAGGCAGCGCGCCACCAGGTTCAGCGCCTGCGAGGCGCCGTGCGTCAGCACGATCTGGTGCGGCGCGGTCTCGATGCCCTTCTGCGCGAGCAGCGTCTGGATCTGCTGGCGCAGCGGCAGGTAGCCGTAGGGCGTGCCGTAGTTCGCGAGCCCGGCGGCGGACTTGCGCGACAGCGCGGCCAGCGCGCGCCGCACGCCGTCTATGTGCAGCATTTCGGGCGGAACCCAGCCGCAGCCCGCATTGAGCAGGGTGCGGTCGTCTTCGTACACATGCTTCAGCAGCCAGAGCGAGTCGACCGAGGTGCGCCCCAGGAAGGGCTTGCGCCGCGTGGCGGCGCGCTCCACCTCGGCAACGTAGTAGCCGCTGGCGCGCCGCGCCTCCACATGGCCCTCGGCGACCAGGCGCTGGTAGGCGTTGGTCACGGTCATGGTGCTCACCTCGCAATCCTTGGCGAGTGCGCGCACCGAAGGCAGCTTGTCGCCGGGCTTCATCGCACTCGATGCGATCTGCGCCAGCAGGGCGTCGTAGAGCTGGCGAACCAGGGGCGTGGGCAGCGAAGGGTCGAGGGCGATCACGGCAAAGGCATGCACGGTTTGTGGGCGCAGAAAGCCCCAACAGGGGGACGGACGGCGACTGTTCTACTACAGAAGGATTCAACTGTATATATGCATTTCTTCCGCCGCCTGACCCAATGGAGCCCTCGCCGCCGCATGCCATCCGGGTGCCGGCACCGCGTTCCATCACTTCAGGAAATCACATGCAACCGCAGCTCTTCTCGCACTCGCCCGCCCATCCGGCCGGCTCCTTGTCGCGCCGCCTTGCCCGATGGGGCGCCGCCGCACTGCTGGCCGGCGCGGCCGCCGGAACCTTCGCTCCCGCGATGGCGCAGACCACCACCCTCAAGATCATTCCGAGCAGCAACATCACGGTGCTCGACCCGATCTGGACCACCGCCTACGTGACGCGCAACTTCGGCTACATGGTCTACGACACGCTCTTCGCCACCGACCTCGAAGGCCGGATCAAGCCGCAGATGGTCGACAAGTGGAAGGTGTCCGCCGACAACAAGACCTGGACCTTCACGCTGCGCGACGGCCTCGAGTTCCACGACGGCAAGCCCGTCACCAGCGAAGACGTGGTGGCCTCCATCAAGCGCTGGGCCAGCCGCGACACCTTCGGTGCGCAGCTTTCCAAGGTTACCGAGCGCTACGAGACGCCCGATGCCAGGACCTTCTCGATCGTGCTGAAGGAGCCCTTCGGCCTGGTGCTCGAAGCGCTGGGCAAGCCGTCGTCCAACGTGCCCTTCATCATGCCCAAGCGCGTTGCCGACACATCGGGCGACACGCAGATCAAGGAGTCGATCGGCTCCGGCCCCTACGTCTTCAAGGCCGACGAGTTCCGCCCCGGCGAACGCGTGGTGTTCACCAAGAACACGCGCTACAAGCCGCGCGCCGAAGCACCCTCGGGCACGGCCGGCGGCAAGAACGTGTACGTGGACCGCGTGGAGTGGCTCATCATCCGCGACGCACAGACGCAGATGAATGCGCTGCTCAACGGCGAGGCCGACATCCTCGAGCAGCCCGCCTTCGAGCAGTACGCCACGCTGCGCACCAACCCCGACATCCAGCTGGTCGACGCCCAGCCCGCGGGCAACCAGTTCATCCTGCGCTTCAACTTCCTGCAGCCGCCGTTCAACGACGAGAAGGTGCGCCGCGCCGCGCTGGTGGCGCTGGGGCAGGAGGCCTTCCTGCGCACCCAGGTCGGCACGCCCGGCCTCACGCGCTACTGCAAGAGCATGTTCCCCTGCGGCACGCTGTTCGAGTCGGAGCAGACCGGCGACTACACCGGCGTCGCCAATCCGCAGAAGGCCAAGGCGCTGCTGCAGGACGCCGGCTACAAGGGCGAGCCCGTGGTGCTGATGCGCCCGACCGACAACCCGACCATCGGCAAGCTGCCGCTGGTGGCCAAGCAGCAGCTCGAGCAGGCCGGCTTCAAGGTCGACATGCAGTCGATGGACTGGTCCACGCTGGTGGCGCGCCGCGCCAAGAAGGATGCGCCTACGGCCGGCGGCTGGAGCGCGTTCATGACCTCGTGGACCGCGTCGGACATCCTCAACCCGATCACCATGGCCATGATGAACGCCACCGGCGAGAAGGGCTGGTTCGGCTGGCAGACCGACGCGAAGCTCGAGGAAATCAAGGTGCAGTTCGCCCAGGCCAAGACCGACGCCGAGAAGAAGAAGCTCGCGCAGGCCGCCCAGTTGCGCGCCTTCGAGACCGCCACGCATGTGCCCGTCGGCCAGTACAACCAGCCCGCCGCGGTGCGCAAGAACGTGAGCGGCCTGGTGCCGGCCGGTGCGCAGGTGTACTGGAACATCAAGAAGCAATAAGAGCGTCCGCCCATGCTGACCTTCCTCGGCAAGCGCCTGCTCGCCACCGTCCCCGTGCTGCTGGTCGTGGCGATCGCGATCTTCATGATCGTGCGCCTCACGCCCGGCGACCCCGCAGCCGTCATCGGCGGCAACAGCGCCACCAACGAAGACCTGGACCGCATCCGCGTGCAGCTCGGCCTGACCAAGCCGCTGTGGACGCAGTTCGCGATCTGGGGCAACGGCGTGCTGCACGGCGACCTGGGCTTCTCGTTCTTCCTGAACAAGCCGGTGCTGGAACTCATCGGCCAGCGCATGGAGCCCACGCTCTCGCTGGCCGGCGGCACGCTGCTGCTGGCGGTGGCCATCGCGCTGCCCTTGGGCACGCTGGCCGCATGGCGCATGGGCGGCTGGCTCGACAAGGCCGTGATGGCCTTCTCGGTGGCTGGCTTTTCGGTGCCGGTGTTCGTGGTCGGCTATGTGCTGATCTACCTGTTGGCGATGAAGCTGCAGTGGTTTCCGGTGCAGGGCTACCGGCGCATCGGCGACGGTGTGGGGCCGTGGCTCAACCAGCTTGTGCTGCCGTGCCTCACGCTGGCCATCACCTACGTGGCGCTGCTGTCGCGGGTGACACGTGCGGCGGTGAGCGAGGCGCTCACCGAAGACTTCATCCGCACCGCGCGCGCCAAGGGCATCACCGAGCTGGAAGTGCTCAAGCACCACGCGCTGCGCAACGCCGCGGTGCCGGTGGTCACGGTGATCGGTGTCAGCGCCGCACTGCTGCTGGGCGGCGTGGTCGTCACCGAGACGGTGTTTGCCATTCCGGGGCTCGGCCAGCTCACGGTCGATGCGGTGCTGAATCGCGACTTTCCGGTGCTGCAGGGCGTGGTGCTGTTCTTCGCGGTGGTCTACGTTGCCGTCAACCTGCTGGTCGACGTGAGCTATCTCTTCCTCGACCCTCGGATTCGCTACTGATTCCGCTACCGATCATGAACACCCTCAAGAGACTCTGGCGCCACAGCGCCGTGCGCGGCGGCATCGTCGTGCTAGCCGCGCTGGCGCTGCTGGGCGTCCTCGCGCCCTGGCTCGGCACCTTCGATCCGTCCGCGATGGACCCGGGCTTCATCTCGGTCGGCGCGGGTACTGCGGGCCAGGTGACCATGCCCGACGGCGCACAGTTCGCCCACACCTTCTGGATGGGCAGCGACAGCGTCGGGCGCGACGTGTGGAGCCGCGTGCTCTACGGCACCCGCATCTCGATGACGGTGGGCCTGTTCACCGCCTTCGTCGCCATCGCTTTCGGCTGCCTGCTGGGCATGCTGGCCGGCTACTTCCGCGCTGTCGATGCGGTGCTGATGCGCGTGATGGACGGCGTGATGGCCATTCCGGCCGTGCTGCTCGCGATCACGCTGGTGGCCGTGCTCGGCGCCAGCCTGCCGACCGTGATCCTGGCCATCGCCGTGCCCGAGGTGCCGCGCGTCACGCGGCTGGTGCGGGCATTGGTGATGAGCCTGCGCGACGAGCCCTTCGTGGAAGCGGCCCGCGCGCTGGCCACCGCCGACGCCACCATCCTCTGGCGCGACATCCTGCCCAACGCGCTCGCACCGCTGATCGTGCAGGGCACCTTCATCGCGGCCTCGGCCGTGCTGACCGAGGCCATCCTGAGCTTCCTCGGCCTGGGCCTGCCGTCGGATGTGCCGACCTGGGGAAACATCATGGCCGAGGGGCGCGTGCAGTTCTCGCAAAGCCCCGGCAACGTGCTGTTCCCGGCGCTCTTCCTGGTCCCCACGGTGCTCGCGATCAACATGCTCGGCGACGGGCTGCGCGACGTGCTCGACCCCAAGTTTTCCAAACGCGTCTGAGGCGCCGATTCCATGACCGATTCCAACCGAAGCGCCGCGATCCTCGAAGTGCGCGGCCTGCAGGTCGCGCTGCCGTCCGACGCCGACCGCCCGCATGCCATCGAAGGGCTCGACCTGCGCATCGAGGCCGGGCGCACGCTGTGCATCGTGGGCGAATCCGGCTCCGGCAAGTCCGTGCTGGCCACGACCGTGATGGGGCTGCTGGCCAAGGGGCTGACGCTCAAGGCGGGCCAGGTGATCCTGTCCGGCGAAACGCTGGTCGAGCAGGGCCGCTTCGTCTCCGACAAGCGGCTGCGCCAGTTGCGCGGCACCGGCATGGGCATGGTGTTCCAGGAACCGATGACCGCGCTCAACCCGGTGCTGAGCTGCGGCGAGCAGGTCGACGAGCTGCTGCGCACGCACACATCGTGGAGCGCGGCCGAGCGCAAGGCGCACATCCTCTCGATCTTCGAGCGCGTGCGGCTGCCCGACCCGGCGCGCATCCATGCGAGCTACCCGCACCAGCTCTCGGGCGGGCAGCGGCAGCGCATCGTGATCGCGATGGCCATCATCCTGAAGCCGCGCCTGCTGATCTGCGACGAGCCGACCACCGCGCTGGACGTGACCACGCAGGCCGAGATCCTCAAGCTCATCGCCGAGCTGCAGGCGGAGCAGGGCAGCGCGGTGCTCTTCATCACGCACGACATGGGCGTGGTCGCCGAGATCGCCGACGACGTGATGGTGATGCACCGCGGCGCGCTGGTGGAGCAGGGCCCGTGCGAACAGGTGCTGCGCAGCCCGCGCGAGGCCTACACGCGCATGCTGCTCGACGCCGTGCCGGGCATGACGCCGCCGCCCGCGCGTTCGCTGCCGGGCGGCAAGCCGCTGCTCAGCGGCACGGGTGTCGGCAAGGTCTACACGCGGCGCGACTGGATGGGCCGCGCGAAGCACAACACCGCGCTGCAGGACGCGAGCGTGTCGGTGCACCGCGGCGAGACGGTCGGCGTGGTGGGCGAGTCGGGCTCGGGCAAATCGACCTTCGCGCGCTGCATGATCCGGCTCATCGCGCCGAGCACGGGCAGCATCCTGTGGGGCGATGCCGAAGTGCGCAACCTGCCGGAAGGCCGCCTGCGGCCGCTGCGCTCGCGCGTGCAGGTGGTGTTCCAGGACCCGAACCGCTCGCTCAACCCGCGGCGCACCGTGGGCTCGTCGATGGTCGAGGGCGCGATGAACTTCGGCCTGAGCAGGCTGCACGCGCGCCGGACCGCCGAAGAGCTGATGGACCGCATCCAGCTGCCGCGCACCGCGCTCGACCGCTACCCGCACCAGTTCTCCGGCGGCCAGCGCCAGCGCCTCGCGATTGCGCGCGCCATCGCCTGCCAGCCGCAGGTGCTGGTGGCCGACGAGGCCGTGTCGGCGCTCGACGTGTCGGTGCAGGCGCAGATCCTCGACCTGCTGCGCGAGATCCAGCGCGACCTGGGCCTGGGCATCCTGTTCATCACGCACGACCTGCGCGTGGCTGCGCAGCTGTGCGACCGGGTGATCGTGATGAGCCAGGGCCGCATCGTGGAGCAGGGCGCCACCGGCCAGGTGTTCAACGCACCGGCCAACGACTATACGCGGCGGCTGCTGGCGGCCGCGCCGCGTGCGGAACTGGCGAGCCGGCAGTGAGCGTGCGCAGTACCTGGCGCACATCGATCGACGATCCGGCGTGGCGCGCCGCGTTCGCGCAGGGGCGGCGCGACATCGCCGGCGCCGCGCTCGGCACCATGGCCATGGGGCTCGTGGCCGGCGTGGCGATGGCCAAGAGCGGTGTCGGGCTGGGCGTGATCCTGGCCATGTCGCTGCTGGTGTTCGCGAGCGCATCGCAGTTGGCCTGCCTGCCGCTCATCGCAGCCGGCGCGCCGCTGTGGGTGATCGTTGCGACGGCCTGCGTGCTGAACCTGCGCTTCGTCGTGTTCAGCGCGAACTGGCGCCGCTACTTCGGTCGGCACCGTCGGCTGGCGCGCGTGCTGCTGTCCTACCTCGCTGGCGATCCGGTGTATGCGCAGTTCGTGCAGCGGCATCCGGAGCCGTTGCCCACCGGCCGTGCGACGCCGCAGCAGCAGGGCTACTTCCTCGGGCTGGCACTGACCAACTGGGCGGCCTGGCATGTGGCGTCGCTTGCGGGCATCTTCCTGGCCGACGCGATTCCCGCGGCGTGGGGCCTTCGCTTCATCGGCGTGCTCGCACTGCTGGCGCTCGCGCTGCCGATGCTCACCGACCGCGCCGTGCGCTGCTCGGCGCTGGCCGCGGGCGCCGTCGCGCTGGCCACGGCCTCGTGGCCGATGGGGCTCAACGTGGTCGCGGCGATTGCCACGGCCTTCGTGGCCGGCGCCTGGGCCGATCGCCGGTGGAGCGCGCGCTGATGATGCACCTGGGTCACGACGCGTACGTCTGGCTGGCCGTGGGGGCGCTGGTGGGGGTGACCGTGCTCACCCGCAGCTTCTTCCTGCTGCCGGACAGCGAGCCGAAGCTGCCCGGCTGGCTGTGGCGCGGACTGCGCCATGCGCCGGTCGCGGCCCTGCTGGCGATGGTGCTGCCGGACGTCTTCCTGAGCAATGGACACATGCTGGCCGACTGGCGCGACGCGCGCCTCTTTGCAGTGGGCGCTGCATTGGCCTACTACCTTGTCCGGCGGAACGATGCGACCGGCACGATCCTGGTCGGCACAGGTACGCTGATGCTGCTCAGGCTCGGCTTCGGATGGCCTTGAGACGACATACTTTTTTGATGCGAAATGGAGAACATGAGATGACGCTGGCAATGAGCTGGAACGAATGGGCCGATCACGACGGCATCGGGTTGGCCGAACGGGTGCGCAAGGGCGACGTGACGGCGGCGGAGCTGGCGGCCCAGGCGGCGGCCGGCATCGCGAAGCTCAACCCGCAACTGGACGCGGTGGTCGAGGTGTTCGACGACGTGGTGGCCGATCCGCTGAAGGACGGCATGAACCCCGAGGGCGTGTTCGCAGGCCTGCCCTACCTGATGAAGGACCTGGGCCCCACGCTGAAGGGCCGGCTGCAGGAGTTCGGCTCGATGATGATGCAGGGCCATCGCCCGGCGGCGGACAGCTTCCTCACGCAGCAACTGCGCAAGGCGGGTCTCAACATCGTGGGCCGCAGCACCACGCCCGAGTTCGGCGTCTGCAGCTCGGCCGAGAACGCGCTCTGCACCACGCGCAACCCGTGGGATCTCGAATACACCACCTGCGGTTCGTCGGCCGGCACGGCCGCAGCCGTTGCGGCCGGCGTGCTGCCGCTGTCCCACGCCACCGACGGCGGCGGCTCCATCCGCATCCCTGCCGGCGTGAACGGCAACATCGGCCTGAAGGTGTCGCGCGGCGTGTTCTCGCTGGCGCCCGGCCTGTCGGACCTCTCGGGGCTGGTATCGATCCAGGGCTGCCACAGCCGCACCGTGCGCGACACGGCGGCCTTCGTCGACCACTGCCGCGGCGGTGCGCCCGGCGAGTTCATGCCCTTCTGGTCGCCGGCCGAGCCGTACAGCGAGCTCATCAAGAAGGACCCGGGCCGCCTGCGCATCGCGCTGTCGCACGCGTGGGGCGACTTCCGCGCGACGCCGCATTTCGTGGCCGAGCTGGAGCGCGTCGGCCGTTTTCTCGAAGGCCTGGGCCATCACGTCGAATGGGCGCTGCCCGAGGTCGACTTCCAGACGGCCTTTGCCGCCCAGACCACCTGCTACATCAGCAACTTCGCACAGGTCATCGCGGGCCAACTCGCGCGGCTGGGGCTCGAGAAACCGCCAGCGGAGCTGCTGGAGCCCATCAACATCAAGATCTGGGAAGCGGGCCTGCACACCTCGTACACCGAGCGCTCGAAGATGCAGGCGGTGTTCAACACCACCTCGCGCGCCTTCGGCAATTTCTTCCAGGACTGGGACATCATCCTCACGCCGGTCACCGCGCTGCCCACGCCCAAGGTCGGCACCAGCGCGTACCTGACGACCAGCACCAACCCCTCGGTGCACGACTGGTTCGCCAACCTCTGGCAGAACTTCGCCTACACGCCGCTGGCCAACCTGTGCGGCATGCCGGGCATCTCGCTGCCGATGGCCAGCCAGGAGAACGGCCTGCCGCTCGGCATCCAGGCACAGGCGGCCCAGGCCAACGACGGCCTGCTGTTGCAGCTGGCAGCGCAGATCGAGCGGGCCATCGGCGGCCAATGGAATGCCGGCCAGCGGCCGGGGGTGCACGTCACCAGGGGGTGACGCGGGCGTTCAGAGCAGGTTGCGCAGCGCCGCTTCGACAGCCGCCGCCGTGGCCAGCGGCTTTTCCATCGGGAACAGGTGGCTGCCGTCGAGCATCGTGATGCGCCCCTTGGTGACCTGCTCGGTCATCGCCATGCCCACCTGCTTCATCTCGGCCGATTGCCGCCCGCCGATGAAGGCCGCCTTGCACTTGAGCGGATGGCGGCGCAGCAGCGCGCCGAGGTTGTGGGGCAGGGTGTTGTAGATCGCGGTTTCGACGTCGCGGTCGAAGCTCAGCTGGCGGCCGTCGTCGCCGCTCTTGTCGCCGTCGAAGGTGCCGTGGTCGATGTAGTCGTGCAGCACCTGCTCGTCCCACTTCGCAAAGGCCTTCTTGCTGCGGAAGTGCTCGAACACCGCCTCGCGGTGCGCCCAGGTGTTCTTGCGCCTGCGGCTGATGGCGCCGGGCGAAATGCTCTTCATGAACGGCGTGCGCTTGACCACGTTGAGCGTGTTGGCGCGCCATCCGCCGAGGATCGGCGAATCGATCAGCACCACGCCGCGCGCGAGCGCCGGGTGCAGCGCCGCGCACATCAGGCTCAGGAACCCCCCGAGCGAATGGCCGACCAGGAACACCGGCCCGCCCGCGCGGTCGGCGCGCAGCTGGGCAAAGTCGGCCAGCTGCTGCACCAGGTGCGGCCAGTTGTCGGTGACGGGGTACTTCGGGTCGTGCCCGAATTTCTCGATGGCATCGACCTCGAAGCCGCGGTTGCGCAGGCTGTCGAGAACGACGCGGTAAGTGCTCGCAGGGAAGCTGTTGCCGTGCGAGAAGACGACCGGAGGCACGGGGTTCAGATCAGCTTTTCGTCGGGTGTGGAGATCTTGCGCAGCGGGCTGTGGCGGGTTGCCGGCATCTTCAGCGGATGCTCGGTGGCGGCGTCGTCCCACACCGGGTCCTCGATGCTGTCGAACACCTCGCGCAGCTTCTGGCCCCAGCTGTTGTGCATCATGCGGTAGTAGGGGTTGTCGGCATCGATGCAGATCACCCGGTCGGTCTCGAACTTGTTGGCCTCGTACACCACCAGGTCGAGCGGCAGGCCCACCGAGAGGTTCGACTTCATGGTCGAGTCCATCGACACCAGCGCGCACTTGGCGGCCTCGTCGAGCGGGGTTTCGGGCGTGAGCACGCGGTCGAGCACCGGCTTGCCGTACTTCGATTCGCCCACCTGGAAGTAGGGCGTCTCGGTGGTCGCTTCGATGAAATTGCCCGCGGCATAGACCAGGAACAGGCGCATGCCTTCGCCCTTGACCTGCCCGCCGAAGATGAAGGACACGTTGAAGTCGAGCCCCGCATGCTTGAGCGCCTCGGCATCGCGGTCGTACACATGGCGCACCGCCGAGCCGAGCACGCGCGCGGCGTCGAACATGCTCCTGGCGTTCCAGATGGTGATCGGGTCGCCCTGCGTGCCGTCTTCGCGGACCTCGCGCAGTTCCTCGATCTGCAGGATCTCGCGCACCGACTGCGAAATGCTCAGGTTGCCCGAAGACTGCAGCACCATCACCCGGTCGCCCGGCTTCTCGTAGACGATCATCTTGCGGAAGGTGCTGATGTGGTCCACGCCCGCGTTCGTGCGCGAGTCGGAGAGAAACACCAATCCGGCGTTGAGTTTGATGCCTACGCAATAAGTCATGAGTTCGTCTCGCATGAATCAGGCCCGCTCAGGCGGCACTGCGTTCACGCGTGTTCAGTTTCTGGAGGGCATAGAGCGCGTCGAGGGCTTCGCGCGGGCTCATCGTGTCGGGGTCGAGGGCAGCCAGCGCGGATTCTACGGCGCTTGCCAGCGGCGTTTCGGCCACCGGCGGGGGCGCAAACAGGTCGACCTGTGCACGCGTTTGGGCATGCTGCGATTCAAGTGCCTCCAGCGCCTGCCGCGCATGGTTCACCACCGCCGCGGGCATGCCGGCAAGCCGCGCCACCTGGATGCCGTAGCTCTTGCTGGCCGGGCCGGGCTGCATTTCGTGCAGGAACACGATGTCGCGGCCTGCCTCGGTGGCGCTCACGTGCATGTTCACCGCGCCGTGGTGCGTGGCCGGAAACTCGGTCAGCTCGAAGTAGTGGGTCGCGAACAGGGTGAAGGCCTTGCTGCGGTCGTGCAGCTGGGCCGCGATGCCGGCCGCGAGTGCCAGCCCGTCGAAGGTGCTGGTGCCGCGGCCGATTTCGTCCATCAGCACCAGCGACTGCGCGGTGGCGCTGTGCAATATCTGCGCGGCCTCGGTCATTTCGAGCATGAAGGTCGATTGCGCGTTGGCCAGGTCGTCGGCCGCGCCGATGCGGGTGTGGATCGCGTCGATCGGCCCGAGCCGGCAGGCGGCCGCCGGCACGTGCGAGCCGATGGAGGCCAGCAGCACGATGATGGCCACCTGCCGCATGTAGGTCGACTTGCCGCCCATGTTGGGGCCGGTGATGACCTGCATGCGCTGCTGCGGTCCGAGCTGCGTGTCGTTGGCGATGAAGCCGCCCGACGACTTTTCGGCCAGCCGCGCCTCCACCACCGGGTGGCGGCCCTGCTGGATCTCGATGCACGGGTGCGACACGAAGCTCGGCGCGCGCCAGTGCAGCGTGTGCGATCGCTCGGCCAGCGCGCACAGCGCATCGAGCGTGGCAATGCCGCCGGCCAGTTGCGTGAGCGCGGGCACCGAGGGCTGCAGCGCATCGAGCAGCTGTTCGTAGAGCCACTTCTCGCGGGCCAGCGCGCGGTCTTGCGCGCTCAGCGCCTTGTCCTCGAAGGCCTTCAGCTCGGGCGTGATGAAGCGCTCGGCGTTTTTCAGCGTCTGGCGGCGGCGGTAGTTGTCGGGCACCTTCGAGAGCGCGCTTTGCGTCACCTCGATGTAGAAGCCGTGCACGCGGTTGAACTGCACCCGCAGGTTGCTGATGCCGGTGCGCTCGCGCTCGCTGACTTCGAGCTTCAGCAGGAAGTCGTCGCAGTTGTCGCTGATGGCGCGCAGCTCGTCGAGCTCGGCGTCGTGGCCCGTGGCGATCACGCCGCCATCGCGTACCAGCGCCGACGGGTCGGGCTTGATCGCGCTCACGAGCAGGTCGGCGCAGCCCGGGGGCGGTGCGAGTCGCTCGGAGATCTGGGCCAGAAGCGCCGCGGATGCAGGAAGCAGGGGCGCCAGTTGCTCTGCCTTGGCCAGCGCGAGCCGCAGCGCCAGCAGTTCGCGCGGGCGCACTTGCCTGAGCGCGATGCGCGCCGCAATGCGTTCCACGTCACTCGTGTTCTTGAGCTGCTCGCGCAGCGTGCGCCAGGGCGCGGCCGTGCCGCCCAGCACCGTGGACTGCAGCGCGCCGATGGCTTCGAGCCGGGCCTGCGCCTCGCTGCGGTCGCGCCGCGGCGAAAGCAGCCAGCGCTTCACGAGCCGGCTGCCCATGCCCGTCATGCAGGTGTCGAGCAGCGAGAACATCGTGGGCGCGTCTTCGCCGCGCAGCGTCTGCACCAGCTCGAGGTTGCGCCGCGTGGTGGGCGGCAGCTCGATCAGGTCGCCGTCGCGCTCGACCGAAAGCCGCTGCACGTGCGAAAGGGCGCGGCCCTGCGTGTGCTCGGCGTAGCCCAGCAACGCGGCGGCCGCGGCATGCGCGTTGGTGAGCGATTCGGCATTCCAGGCCGCAAGGCTGTTGCTGCCCATCTGCTCGCTGAGCTTGCGCTCGCCCAGGCCGCCGTCGAATTGCCACGCCGGGCGGATCGAGAGCGTGAAGGGCGTGGCGCCGCGAGCGGCCTTCAGGCGCTGCTCGAAAGCAGGCGTTACTTCGGCGCTGTAGAGCAGCTCGCTCGGCGCGATGCGCGCGATCCAGGCTTCGAGTGCATCGGCCGGGCATTCGGCCAGCCGCAGCTCGGCGCCCGTCACGCTGAGCCAGGCCAGCCCGCAGAAATTGCGCGTGCCCGCATGCACCGCCAGCAGCAGCGATTCGCTCTTGTCGTTCAGCAGTTCCGAATCGGTCAGCGTGCCGGGCGTGACCACCCGCACCACCTTGCGCTCCACCGGCCCCTTGCTGGCGCCGACTTCGCCCACCTGCTCGCAGATGGCGACCGATTCGCCCAGCTTGATGAGCCGCGCGAGGTAGGTGTCGACCGCATGGAAGGGCACGCCGCACATCACCACCGGCTGGCCGGCCGACTGGCCGCGCTGGGTGAGGGTGATGTCGAGCAGGCGGGCCGCCTTTTCGGCGTCGGCCCAGAACAGCTCGTAGAAATCGCCCATCCGGTAGAACAGCAGGGTGTCCGGATGGTCGGCCTTCAGGCCCAAGTACTGCGCCATCATGGGCGTGTGCCCGGAAATGTCGCTGGTCGAAGGAGTGGGGTGGGCAGTCGTCGTTTTCACTCGGGCGATTATCGGGGCAGGCGGACGGCTCAGCCGACCACCAGCTTGACCGGCTTGCCGATACGGCTGAGCATTTCAACCAGCGTGTCGATGGTGAACTTGGCTGTCTTCCTGTTCACCACGTCGGAAACCCGAGGGCGGGAAACCATCAGGATTTCAGCCGCCTCGGCCTGCTTCAGGTGATGCTCTGCGATCCAGTTCGACAACTCTTCCATGAGTTGCTGTTTCAACAGCCGCGTGTCGTTGATCTGCTTTTGCGACGCAGCCTGCAGGCGCTTGGCCTCGGCGGGCGGAAAGCCCAACTCGAGGAAGAGATTGGCGCCGGGCTTGGTGACGTGGTGAATTGCGGTGTCGGTCTTCATGGTCAATTCTTCCTTGCCTCGACCACCGCGCGATAGCGCGCTTCTGCGATGGCCTTGTCATGCTGACTGGTCGCCTGCGTTTTCTTTTGGAAGCAATGCAGGACATAGATTGCTTCTTCGAACTTGGCCACGTACATCACGCGGTAGATGCCGCTTGAATCCCTGAGGCGAATCTCCCGCGTGCCGGGGCCCACATCGTTGAATGGCTTCCAGTCCGTCGGGTCCAGTCCGGCCTGGACCTTGCCCAATTCGAAACCGGCTGCACGGCGCGGTTCCATGGGGAAGGCCAGCAGATCCACATACGAAGAGCCCACCCACCGGATTTCTTTCTCGTCCATCGACGCGCCTGTGTCTGTATAAGATTTTATACGCGAAAGCCGGATGCAACCTGCGCAATGGCTCCCCCCTGATTCCGCATTGTCGATACGGCATGGATGCTTTCGCATCGCGTGACCCCATCTCGACTCCGATTACCGTGAACTTTGCGAGGTACCAATGCAGATCAACTGCATGGCCTACGGAAACGGCGCCAAGCTCGCCGACATTCAGGTCAATCAGCGCGCATCCACCGCTCTAAAATCCGCCAGCGCAATCCCCGCGTGAAGAACAAGGCGCCCATGGCCCAGCTGGATGAATTCAAAGGCCCTGAAGCGGACGCCACCGCGCTGCCCGACACCGCCACCTTGCCCGCCGAGCTCGCGGCGCTGTATCTCTGCATGTCGCCGGCCCAACTCGCCGAACTGCGCAAGTCGAAACGGCCCGATGGGCGCGCGGGCAACGGCTCGCCCATCATCAAGCCCGTGGAAGGCGGTGCGGCCGGGCAGAAAGAGCCGGTGCTCTACAAGCTCGGCGCCTTGCGCGATTTTGCGAAGACGCACACCGCCCCATCCGCCTTCGATGCCGCGTTGAACACCGGCATGCTGGGCTGGGTGTCCGCAAAGCTGCCTTTCTTTGCCGAGCTCGAGCCCCGCGTCAAGCGGGGTCGGCGTGTGCTCATCGGCGGCGCCTGGGACCGCGCGGACCCCCTGCGCGAGAAACGCTTCGTGGACCTGGCGAAAGGCCGGATCCGCTTCGCATCGCTGACATGCGCCGAAGCCGCAACGAGCCTGTGGGCCGACGCTGCGAGCCACGCCGCGTTCGCCGAAAAGGGGCTCGCCTTGCTCCGGAGCGAGACGCAGGCCATCGAGGCGTCGCTGGAAGCGACCGGCCTCCTGGCTGCGGCTTCGAATTCCGATGCGGTGAACTGACCCACCCCAAGATTGAACATGGACGAATACCGATGCTGATCAACTGCGTGGCCTATGAAAACGGCGCCAAGCTCGCCGACATTCCGGTCGAGGACATCAGCGAATACATCACCCGGCCGGGGTGCTTCGTCTGGGTGGCGCTGAGCGACGCCACGCCGGAAGAGCTGGCCGAGATGCAGCAGGAGTTCGGCCTGCATCCGCTGGCGGTGGAAGACGCCCACCACGGCCACCAGCGCCCGAAGGTGGAGGAATACGGCGACTCGCTCTTCGTCGTCATGCACCTGGTCGAGCCTTCGGCCGAAGGCGAACACTGCACGAACGTGGGCGAGGTCGATGTGTTCGTCGGCACGAACTACGTGCTGTCGGTGCGCAACCGCAGCAAGCAGGGCTTCCTCGGCGTGCGCGAGCGCTGCGAGCGCGAGCCGGAGCTGCTGCGCAACGGTGCGGGCTTCGTGCTGTATGCGCTGATGGATGCCGTGGTCGACCGCTACTTCCCGGTGATTGACGCGCTGGAGGTGGAGCTCGAATCCATCGAGCAGCAGATCTTCGGCCAGGGCGGGGCGGCGCGCGACAAGATCAAGCAGCTCTACGACCTCAAGCGGCGCAGCATGATCCTCAAGCGCGCGGTGGCGCCGCTGCTCGAGGCCGCCGGCAAGATGCACGGTGGCCGCGTGCCGCAGGTCTGCTTGAGCTCGCAGGAATACTTTCGCGACGTGGGCGACCACCTGGGGCGCATCAACGGCTCGATCGACGCCATGCGCGACACCATCGGCACCGCGATCCAGGTGAACCTCTCGATGGTGACCATCGAGGAAAGCGAAGTCACCAAGCGGCTCGCGGCCTGGGCCAGTATCTTTGCGGTGTGCACCGCCTTTGCCGGCATCTGGGGCATGAACTTCGAGCACATGCCCGAGCTGAAATTCCGCTACGGATATGCGGTGGCGCTGGCGCTGATCGCGAGCACCTGCAGCTACCTCTACTACCGGTTCAGGCGCGCCGGCTGGCTTTGAGCCTTTCTTTCTTTCTCCCTCCCCTTCCGGGGGAGGGCAGGGGTGGGGGCAGGCGGCGTATCAATCGCTAGCGGCTTTGCAAAGGCCGCGTGCCCCCATCCCAACCTTCCCCCGGGAGGGGAAGGAGCAAGACCAGATCACTCGTCGTGCGAGTCGTGCGAGTCGTGCGTAGCCACCGCGCCGCGCCGCCAGTAGCCCGAGGCCCGGGTCCACTTCGGGTTGGCGCCGCGCTCGCCCACCAGGTGCGCGCGCAGTGCCTTCGCAATCGCCGATTCGCACCCCACCCACGCATGGAAGTCGCCGGCCGGTAGCTTCATCGCCTTCAGCGCATCGAGCAGCACGGGGCTCAGGCCCGGCTCGGTGCCGCGGCGGTGCACCCACTGCAGCGTGAGCTCGGTCTGCGTCTCGAACGGAATCTGGTCGGCTTCGCTGTCGACCTCCGCCAGCACCATCACCCGCGCACCGGCCGGCAACTCGGCCAGGCGGCGGGCGATGGCGGGCAGGGCGGTGTCGTCGCCGATCAGCAGGTGCCAGTCGAACTCGGTCGGCACGATGAACGAGCCGCGCGGGCCGCCCAGGCCCAGCGTGTCGCCGGGCTTGGCCTGCTCGGCCCATTGCGTGGCGGGGCCGGCATCGTGCAGCGCGAAGTCGATCTCGAGCGTATTGGCCTTCGCGTCGTACCGGCGCGGCGTGTAGTCGCGCATGGTCGGCCGGCCGCTCGCGGGCCAGATGGGGCCGTCGGGTCCGGCGGTCGGCAGCGTGAGCTGGCCGGTCGCGGCATCGGGGAAAAAGATCTTCGAGTGGTCGTCGAAGCCCAGGCTCGTGAAGCCCGCGAGGTCGTCGCCCGTCAGCGTGATGCGGATCAGGTGCGGCGTCACGCGCTGTACGGTCTTCACCGTGAGCTGGCGAAAGCGAAGGTCGTGGCGCACGCGGCGCGGCGTGCGGTCTGGGGTGGTGGAAGAAGAAGCAGTGGTTGTGAAGTCGGTCATTTCAAAGAAAGAAAAAAGAAGTTCAGATGCGCTCTAGCTGTTGGGCGGCGCTGTCGAGCACCGCGGCGAAATCGTGGGCTTGTTGTTCGGTGAGGGGCGTGCCCGACAGGCGCATGCGCATGGCGAGCTTCAGGTTTTCGATTGCGCGCGTGACCTGCGGCGGGCGCCCGCCGCGCGGGCCGGCGCCGTCGACGCCGCCGCTCATGCGGGCCATCATGGCGTCGGCCGTGTCGCGGTTGGCGGCCAGAAACTCCTGGCCGCTGGCGGTGATGCTGTAGCGCTTGCGGCCGCCGGTGTCGGCCGTTTCCACGCTGAGGTACCCCATCTCTTCGAGCAGGGTAAGGGTGGGGTAGACCACGCCGGGGCTCGGTGCGTAGCTGCCGCCGAGGCGGTCTTCGATGGCCTTGATGAGCTCGTAGCCGTGGGCCGGCTTGTCGGCGATGAGCTGCAGCAGCACGAAGCGCAGGCCGCCATGGCCGAACACGCGCCCGCCGCCGCGACCGCCGCGGCCTCCGTGCATCCGCTCTTCCCCGCCGCCGCCGTGGCGGCCGCGACCGCCCGAGAGGCCGTCTTCGTGTTCGCCACGGGGGGCGTGGCAGTGGTGATCGTGGTGATGGCCGAAGTGGAAATGTCTCATGTCGATGTCCTTTGGATGTATGTCGGAATTATTTTAGATATATCTAAAAAAGTCAAACACCTCGGCGAATGAGAGGTCCGTCGCTCCCGACTGTCAGTGCTTTGTGTCCCGTCGCTGCGGTCTGGCAGATTCCCGCGCGATTCGAGAAATCCTCGACGAAATCTTTTCTTTTGCGCGGCTTCGCTTCTCTACAGTGAATGCCCCCACGACAAAACGGTCCGCCAGGTGGGCGACGAACACCGTGAAAGGAACAACCCCCGACGACGAATGAACCGCCTTGCCTCACGGCGGGCTGTCGATGCCTTCGTGCATCGAGGCGAACGTGAGGCACAAAAGACGACGGCCAGGGTGCGTGAACACCCTGACCGTCTGACCAAGTGACGTGCACAACTTTCGAAAAGGAGCACACCAAATGGCTAAACGAATTATGGCCGGGCGTTCTACGCCCAAATCTTCCCGCCGCATACGCGGCTCGATGCCTGCGACCCCGACAGGCGACGATGCAAGGGACTTACTCGAAACCAAACTGGCGCAGTTGAACTCGCTGCTGTGGTGCTGCTACGGCGATGGCAACGGGTGGTTTGAAGAAGCAGGGGAGAGGCACCGGGATCACATGCTCTGGATCGCTGCGGATTTGGCGCGGGAGGCGGAGATGCTGTTGCAGGAGAGTGCGTGGGGATAGGGCCTGGGGAGTATGCGTCCGGCCAGGTCACCCTGATAGACGGGCGGCCCGTGCAAAGTCGAGTTGTGTGAACGGCCCGACATTGGACCCGCCCGACAACGGGAATGCTCCGACACCGTGGCCGTCCCGGCTAGCCGTGCATCCGATCACGTGGGGGCTTCCGTAGTCTCGAAGGCTCTGGCACCGGAAATGCTTTCGGAGGCGGTGGCGCGCGGAGCTCCCACGCAGTAGGGGGACGGAGACGCACCCAGAACGTCAGGACATTTCTCCCAAACAAGTTAGGTGCAAACTCCCATTACTCGCGACCGACGACGATGGGATGCTCTAGACATAGCATTCGCCAGGAGTACGCATTATGGGAACGGCAACCACTAACGTCGACATCGACCAAGGTGCATTGGAGTTCGCGGCGATTCAGCTTCAAAGCTGCCTTGGTTCCCTGGCTGACCTGCCGGATGATTTGGCTAACACAGTCGCCAACATCTATTACCTGAATGCGTTGTTCCTAAAGGGCCATCCCCGCTATCTCGCGCCGTACCTTGATCCGAACGGGGCCAGCGACCACGCAGCCACTGTCGAACTGTCAAACAAGTCGACCGCAGATATGTACGCGGTTGGCGACTACGTTCAGTCGATCAGGCAGATGCAACGTGGCATGCAAGAGCTTGCCGGGCAGTCTCTCTCGAAGGCCGAAGCGATCTACGACTTCTGTGTAGTTGCAACGCTTGATACCCTCAAATGGGGTCTGAAGGAAGTGAATCGGAAAACCGCTGTTCGCCGGTCAATCGAACGCCGATTCGCGACCAGCCATGAGATCGAGGGCATGGTGGAGAGGCTGAATGCAGCGGGGTTCGAACTCGCAGCACGGTCACAGGGCTCGTCGGCGCCGGGAAAGATCATTATTGAATGCCCGTCCTGCCACCAGCGGCTGCGAGTCACAAGCGGTGCGAACTTGGTAGCGACGTGCCCAAAATGCCAGAAACAAATCGACGTGCCTGCCCGATGTGTTTAGCGCGAGGGGCTTGGACGTCAAAAAAAACCGTCTCTCGATGATCGAGTCCTGCGGCCAAATTGCGTTTGCCGTCATGTCAACCTTATTCGAGCCCCGGCCACCATGAACATCGACTTGCACTCTCTTCGAACCAGCGCGGTTCAACGCCTCGGCAATGTGTCGGGTGTCTACTTCCTCTTCGACGGCGACGAACTCGTTTACATCGGCCAAGGCTGGAACTGCTTGCTCCGCGTCGCCGAGCATACCCGGAAGGACTCAGACAAGACGTTCACGCACTGGAACTTCATCGAGATCCAGTCGGACACAGAACGGAAAGACGCTGCGAGGGATCTGCGAAGGATCCACTCCCCAAAGTACAACCGCGTCTGACCTCCCAGCAAGCAGCCGGCCCGCAGCCGCGAGGCTGCCCCAAGCCGCTTGCCTGTCTGCCGTTGGGAGATCCGTACCTCCGGCGAAGTCGTCTTGACCCGGTGGAAGATCAGGGCGGACTGTACTTGTGGATGAGAGCGGCAATTCTTTGCCCATCCTCGTCCTTGCGACGTTGCGCGCGCAAGCGAGCCGTCAGAGCCATCCATCCTGGAAGGTCCGGATCGGCACCTCGCCTGAGTAGCAGTTCCGCAATCTCAGGGTAGTCGCGCTGCGATGCTAGGCTAAGAGGCGTTTCGCCGATCATCTCTTCGTCGTGTGCGTTGACGTCGGCACCTTGATCGAGCAGCCACTCTGCCGCTTTGTAGTGCTCGCCCGTGACCGCGTAGTGCAGCGGCGCGTAGCCGAGATCGTCAAAGGCGTTAAGTTGGAACCCGCAGGTCAGCAATCGACGCATTTCAGGTAGGTCACCTTCGGCGGCAGCACGATGCAATCGTTCGTTCTCGAACCAGTTCTCATCCAGAGGCATGGCGCGCAGCCTAGCCTATCTGCGGGCCGACCTCCTTAGCTCTACCTCAACGAGACGAGACAGGTGCTGGTGTGGCTCATGTGGGGGGGAGCGTGGTCAGCACTCCATGCGGCCTAGGACCTGTTTCCTAGAGGGCACAGGGGGTTCCAGCCATGGGATGGTGGCATGTTTGGCGGCGTGCCAGGCCCCGCTCATATTGCGGGCGATGTACTTCCATCAAAGGCGACATACGATAAGGCGATAAGGAGGTCGAAAGAAATCCTCGACAGCTACAAGATGACTTGCCCTTGCTAGGAGTGGCCAATGTCGTTTACTTTTAAAACGCTTCTCTGCTCAAGCTTGACCGTGCTCGGCTGCTCACAAGCAGCGCATTCAAATGAAATTTGTAGCCGCGCCGCGCCCCCGCTGGACTCGGCCTTGAGTACGAGCCATGGATCTGTGGTTTTTATCTACCCACGCTCGATTGAGCATGGCTTCAGCGGTTGTCAAAAGATGTGGGGGTCGACTGGAGAACCGCTAGTAAAACTGAAGTTCGTGAACGGTGTACTTGTTCTTGCCGAATTTTTCGAGCAAGCCCGTACCGAAGCAGTCCTATCTTGCCAATACCGAGACGGAAAATTGGTCACTGATCTTGAGGATTGTCCTGCGTATGAAGATGGCGCCGCTGGCATGAAGACACTGCCTCTTGACGCGGAGCGCCGAATTATTCCGCCCATTCCTCAGGGCCGCGATCCTCGCAGGTAGAAAGGCCACCGAGATCCTCTCAATGCATCAACCGCGCGAGCAACGCCAGTGTCACCTACGGCTACAACGCCAACGGCGACCTCCTGAGCGATGGCCTGCGCAGCTACACCTACGACGCCGAAGGACGCCTGGCCGCCACCACCGGCGCCACCGACGTGAGCCCGACCACGCGCTACGCGCACAACGCGCTGGGCCAGCGCGTGTTCAAGACCGAGCCGCTGTACCCGCCCGGCCAGGGCGACGAAGCCGACCCGGGCTTCATGCAGAGCCTGATCGCGTTCTTCACCAAGCTGTGGAGCCCTGCCACGAACCAGGCCGAGCAGTTGGGCTATGCCTACGTCTACGACGAGCAGGGCACCCTGATCGCGGAAGCCGGCAGCGGCGGCACGAACAGCGCGGGCCAGGCGCAGTACCTCTACCTGTCCACGGCCAACGGGCCGATGCCGATTGCGGCGGTGATCGATGGCGCCACCTACGCGGTGCACAGCGATCACCTGAACACGCCGCGCAAGCTGACGAACTCAGATGGGCAGGCGGTCTGGCAGTGGGGCTACAGCGCGTTCGGGGAAGACAAGCCCACAACAGCAAAGAACCGCTTCGCCAATCTGGAGACGACGCCGAATCCGGGCACCACGAACATCTCCGAGGTGAAGTTCAACCTGCGGTATCCGGGGCAGTACTACGACCAGGAGAGCGACCTGTTCTACAACGGCTACCGCTCGTACGACTCTAGAGGCGGCACCTACATCCAGAACGATCCGATTGGGCTGCGTGGCGGCTGGAATCGCAGAAATTGCGCGAACTCCAACCCCTTGAGGTACATCGATCCCACGGGACTCTTTACCATGCCTGAATGCCAGTGGTCTGGAGTCGTGCTCATCTGCCGCTCCAGCCCCGCGCAATCTGCTGACCCGGACTTTCCTGTCCCGCCCGATTCAGGTTTGACACTGAGTGCACTTCTGAAACCAAAGAGTTCGGGGTTTCCATCGGCGGCCAACGACGAAAGCTTCGGCGGTGGGTGTCCACCAAATTGCGCTGCGCTGAAGGCGCAGCTAGACATCACCTACAAGGCTCTGACGCGGGTGATGGTGAACCCTCGGATTGGATTGGTGGTGCAATCTGCACTCCAGCTTCAGTTCTTTGTCCTTAAGAAGGCTTATGAGGCTGAATGTGGGCCGTACGATCCACCGCGTGCTCCGCCGGAGCCACCTCAGGATCTAATTCACGATGTGTACTCAAGGTAGGGTCCTTGTTATGTCGCCTCCACCTTTTGACCCCATGAAAGAGTTTGCGTTTCGACAGAACGGCTTCGTGTCGGAGATCGAGTCCATCGACTTAACAGTCATCCCAGCGGACTCTGAGGCTGCAAAAGAAACGCTTCGGATCTTTCTCAATGCAGCCTGTATCGGCAGCTTGTTTGCGATGAGTACTTGCGCAAGCTTCTATCGGGCAGGTTGGGGCACAACAATCGACCCCGCACAGGCCTTTACTTGGGCGGAGCGGGCGGCTGATGCGGGCTACCCACCAGGCCTATTTCAATTGGGTATTTGCTACGAGGCCGAAATTGGAGTTGCAAGGAATCTTGACCTTGCAATGGCATACCTAACGAGGGCTGCGAACGGGGGGTACTCGATGGCGGCACTGCACCTTGCGATTCACTATCACGCAGGAGATGTTTGGCCGTGTGAGCCGGATCAGGCTGTTCACTATGCAAGTCGTGCCTTCGAGTTGGGTGATCCTTTTGCGGGCTATCTCTTGGGGAATTGGTACGAAGAGGGCTCCAAGGTCTTACAAAGCGACTCAACCGCAATGCGTTGGTATCTCGCGGCAGCAAGCAAGGGAAGTTTGCTGGCGGCCAACCGACTGGCCCTCGTCTACTCTTATGGCCAGCTTGGCTTAGCACCTGACTACAAGCTAGCCCAACGATATTCAGAGCTAGGGCAGCAAGGCTCAACACCGTAGGAGTCGAGATGCCAGGATGAGGGATGCGCTCTGAATAGCCCCAGATTTTGTGGAGGCTCAACACTCTAAGAGGATCGAGCCTCCACAAAATCCGGGGCGATTCAGCTTGGCGCCATACCTGATCGCGAGCACGACGAACACGAGGGTGGCAAACAGTCCGATCACATCGGAAACGACTCGGGCGACAYCGAATGCGGTGTGCGCAAAGCGCCAGCCCAGTGCGAGGCCTGAGAGGCCCATCACGGCGGCGAACAGATTGACGGGAAGCCATCACGACCGTCCGCGCCATACTACTTTCGTCTGATGCGCCTCGCATCAGGCGCTGCTAAAAATGCACGGAATTCGTCAAAAGAGGGGCGAGGCATGGCACACCGATTCGTCAACTTGCGCGCGGACGGAAGTCCGGTCCATCTCTGCGAGGACAAGAAGAAAAAATTCCGCGAGGTGATCTGGGGCGACGACCTCAGGGTCAGGAAGGATCTCGGCGATGGATGGCTGGAGACCGACTGGGCGGTCCGCTCGCCGACGAAGCGGCGCACGCTCTACATCCGCAAGCTGCCTACGCTTGATCCATCTCAACACCGCCCGGTTCCGCGGCGCGCAACATTGTTTCCAGTCATTTGCAGGAGAAACCGCATGTCTCTCTTTCCCCCGAGTGCGAGGCTTTTATTTGCTTTTGTTAACACCTAAGTGTTAAGATTTGTAGTGAGCGAATCGTCCGCAGCATGCCCTCACTCTCACCGAGACAAATAGCGTGACGCCCTCGCATCGGCCGTATATATTGGGACAAAACGATACAACCTGCTGCGTTCTCTGCCGTGCTGCAAATGCTGTACACAGAGCCACCCGGCCTGTGCCAGCGACAGGATCAAATCCAATGTCATTGTCCGTCTGGGTCAGGATTCGCTTGCCGCTGGTGATTTTCGTGGCCGGCGCGGCGCTGTCGATCGCCCTCAGCGTCTCCGCCCGCCAGGAGATCGGGCGCAGTGCCCAAGCGCGCTTCGACGCAACCGCCTTCGATCTGGCACGCAAGGTCGAAGCCCGCTTCGACGACTACATTGCCGTCCTGATCGGCCTGCGTGCGCGATTCAACACCTCCGAGACCGTGACGCGAAGCGATTTCAGGGACTACGTCGCGGGGCTGAACCTGGCGAGCGCCTACCCTGGTTTCCAGGCCGTCACCTATGCGCCCCGCGTTGCGGCCAACGAAAAACAGGCCTTCGAGGAACTGGTCCGCGGTGATGCCAGCCTCGACGTTCGCGTTGCCTCCAGCTTCGCCATCAAGCCGCCCGGGGAGCGGGACACCTACTACCCGCTGATCTACATCGAACCGCAGGCCGGCAACGAGAGGCTGCTCGGCAACGACCTGGGCGCGATGCCCGACAGAGGAGACGCGCTCGAGCAGGGGCGCGACACCGGCGGGCTCGTCACGTCCGGCCGCAAGGTCCGCATCGCGGGTCGCGAGTCCGACATTGGCATGGCGATGCGGCTGCCGGTCTATCGCCCAAGACAACCGCTTGATACGGTCGAGCAGCGGCGCAGTGCCTACATCGGCTCGGTTGGCTCGGGCTTCAGCGTCGCAGGGATGTTGAGCGATGTGGTTGGCGCCAATGCCACGAGGACGTTCCGGTTGCGCTTGATCGATGCCGGGCCGAGTCAGGGGGCGATCGGGACACGCGTCGAGACCAGGTTCGTAACGACTACCCCATTCGGCGAACGGCAATTGCTGTTCGACAGCGCGGCCTTGGCGAAGCCCGCTGCCGCTGCACCGGCGCGCAGCCTCGAGCGGATGCTCGGCTTCGAGTTGGGCGGGCACTCCTGGCTTGTGGAAGTCGGTCAAGACGAAAACCAGGCCTTCGGCCCGCTCGACAGGGCCATCCCGTGGTTCATCGTCCTCGGCGGCCTGGCCACCAGCATGCTGCTTGCCGGCATCGTCTTTTCGTTGACCACCGCACGCAGCCGAGCCCAGGTCCTGGCGAACGAGATGACCCGCCACCTGCGCACCAGCGAACGGCAGTTGGAGGAGGCCCAGCACCTGGCAAGCCTGGGCAGCTGGATCCTCGATCCCGAAACCGGGGCCTTGCAATGCTCCGACGAAGCGCTGCGCATCCTGGGCTTCGAGACCGGCCCCTTGCAGCCGGACCTGCCCGCGCTGCTCTTGCGTGTTCCGGCCGCAGAACGCCCCGCGGTCGAACAGCAGATCGCACGGGCCTCCCGGTCCCTGGAACGCAGCGAATTCGAGCATCCTCTGTGCTTGCCCGATGGCACCGAACGCTGGCTCCATGTCATCGCGCAGTCGGCCGAAGAAGGCGGAAAGACGATGGTGCGCGGCACCGTGCGCGACGCCACGCGCCCGCGCAAGGATGCGTTGCGCCAGGAGCTCGAGTACAAGATCGCTCGGCTGCTTGCCGGCGATGGCGGGGCCGAGACGGTGATCACGCAAGCGCTGGAAGCCATATGCACCGACCTGCGCTGGGACTGCGGCGCGCTGTGGAGCGTCGGCGAGGACGGCGTGGTTCGCTGCGCCGCCGCCTGGCATGCCGACGAAACCCCCTCGGCGGTGCGGCAATTCGTCTGCGACAGCCGGTTGCTCGAATACCGGCCTGACGAAGGCTCGCTGGGTCGCGCCTGGGAAACCGGCGGCATCGTGCAAATCGACGCGCCGGCGGCTCCGAACGACTGTGCGCGCGATGTGCTGGCCGGCCAAGCCGGGCTGACTGTCGGCGTCATCGTGCCGATGGTCATTACCGGTTCGACCACGGCGCTGGAGTTCTTTGGCGCCAATCCGTACGCTGTCGACGCCGAGACGCTGGAGTCGCTGCGTGTGATCGCTTTGCAGATCGCCCAGTACAAGCAACGCAAGCTGGCTGAGAGAGGTCTTCGTTTCATGGCCAGTCACGACGAACTGACGGGGTTGTTCAACCGCTCCGCGCTGCAACACGAGCTTGCTCGCGCCATCAAGCGCAGCAACCGCCATCAGAAGCAGTTCGCGGTGATGTTCGTCGACCTGGATCGCTTCAAGCACATCAACGACACGCTGGGCCACGGTGCGGGCGACGAGATGATCAAGATCTGCGGCGAGCGCCTCACGGCGCTGCTGCGCGATGCCGATATCGTGGCGCGTTTCGGTGGCGATGAGTTCGTGCTGCTCCTGGAGAACCTGTCCAGCGCGAACGACGCCGCGGTGCTCGCCGAAAAAGTGCTGGCCTGTTGTGCCGAGCCTTTCGTCATCGCGGGGCGCGAGCTGCACGTCAGCGCCAGCGTCGGCGTGAGCGTCTACCCGGACAACGGCGGCGACGCCGAAGCGCTCTTGAAGAACGCCGACACGGCGATGTACCGGGCCAAGGAAAGAGGCCGCAACACCTACCGGTTCTACGCGGCGAAGATGAATGCGGAGAGCACCGAGCAGCTGATGCTGGAAAGCGCGCTGCGCCATGCCTTGGAACGTGGCGAGCTGGATATGCACTACCAGCCGAAGATGAATCTGCAGACCCAGCGCATCGTCGGTGTCGAGGCGCTGATGCGCTGGCGCCATCCGGTTCTGGGCATGATTCCGCCGGTGCAGTTCATTCCGATCGCCGAAGAGATCGGGCTGATCGTGCCCCTGGGCAAGTGGGCGCTGGAGAGGGCCTGCGCCGATTCGCGTTCGTGGCAGAAGTACGGTTTGCCGGAGGTGCTGGTGAGCGTCAATCTATCGCCGCGCCAATTCGAAAGCCGCACGCTCATCGCCGACATACGGGCCGCCCTGGAAACTTCGGGCCTGCAGCCGTCGCTGCTGGAGTTGGAAATTACCGAAGGCGCGGTGATGGCGAACCCCGAGCATGCGGCGGAATTGCTCCAGGCGATTCGAGACATGGGCGTCGGACTCGCCATCGACGATTTCGGAACGGGCTATTCCTCGCTCTCTTACTTGAAGCACTTCCCGCTGTCGACGGTCAAGATCGACCGCTCCTTCATCAACGACCTTTCGGAGGACGCCGATGCACGAGCGCTCATCGACGGCATCATCACCCTGGCCCACGGGTTGCGAATGAAGGTGGTGGCCGAGGGGATCGAGACCCCAGCCCAGCTCGAATACCTGCGCAGCCGCGGATGCGACGAGGCCCAGGGCTACTGGCTGTGCAAGCCCGTGCCTGCCGACGAGGCGCGAAATTTCATGGCGCGTCACCTGCGCAACCAATTTGTTCCATCGGTGGCGGCCTGACGGCCGACCCTTTGAAGCAACCGTCACCGGGCACGTTCGCTCGGACCTTCCCGTAACTTCACAGGAGCATTCATGATTCATTCCACCCAAAGCAAGACACTCGAGCAGACGATCGCCGCAATCGAGGGGCTCGACCTCACGCTGATCAAGTTCAAGGCCTGCCGCAAAGAGGACGGCTACGGCTGGTCGGCAGGCTACGCGGATCATATGGAGGTGGCCTACAAGCGCTACTTGATATTGCACGCCAAGCATCCCGAGATGACGCTCGCTCCCGAGCAGGACGTCGACCGCTTCTGGCACATRCACATCCTCGACACGAGAAAGTACGCAGCCGATTGCGAAACCACTTTCGGCTATTTCCTGCACCACTTTCCGTACCTCGGCCTGCGCGGCGAGGAAGACGCCGAGGCGCTGCAAGCGGCCTTCCTGGAGATGCAGCGCTTGTCCGCCGAGGAATTCGGCGAGCCGACGCCCGCGCCCCAGCGCGAGCTGGCCAAGGATGCGGCCGCATGGTGCTCGCTCGAGGCGGGCAAACCCGCAGCAGCATGGTGCTCGCTCGAGGCGGGCAAACCCGCAGCAGCATGGTGCTCGCTCGAGGCAGGCAAGCCTTCAGCAGCATGGTGTTCGCTCGAGGCAGGCAAGCCTTCAGCGGCGTGGTGTTCGCTCGAGGCGGGCAAACCTTCAGCAGCGTGGTGTTCGCTCGAGGCGGGCAAGCCTTCAGCAGCCTGGTGTTCGCTCGAGGCGGGCAAACCTTCAGCAGCGTGGTGTTCGCTCGAGGCCGGCAAACCTTCAGCAGCATGGTGTTCGCTCGAGGCCGGCACTGCGGCCGGTACTGCCTCCGCGGCAGGGCCCTCGGTGAAGCCCCGCGCGTCTGGGCTGGCAGCTTCGAGTTTGGCGTGAAGGGATGATGGATTGGCGGAGGGACGAGGCGGTGGGTCCGCCTCGTCCCCCTCGCCCTGCTGCAGACGAGTCAGCACCCCTCAACTCGCCAGCAACCGCCCATTGAAAAGAATGTGCAGCGTGCGCACCGTCAACACCAGCAGCGCCGCCGTAAGAGCCACCAGCAACCCACCCGCCAGCAGTTTCAACGGCAATGCGGGATGCACAGACGCGTACTTCAGCGCCGCATTGACGAGCGCCGCCAGCGGAAAGCTGATGGCCCACCAAGACGCCCCGAACGGCACGCTCCGCCGAAACACCTTCGGCGCGAGCACGACGAAGAGGAACAGCCCGAAATAGAGCAGCAGCCCCGCAAACTGATCGACTCGCCCGGTGAGGTTGGTGTAAGCCGTGAACCCAACCCCGAACGGCGCGACGAGGATCATCAGCGACGGCGCCATCGCGGGCGCGAGTGGCTCGTGCTGGATCAATCGCGTGCAGATCATCGTGAACATCACGAGCGCGAGCACCGAGCCCACGGCGACCGACAGCAGCAGCACCTCGCCGGCCCAGGCCATGGGCATGTGGTTGCCCGTGACCACGATGTCCAGCGCCGCGACGCCCGGAATGATCCAGGCAGGTACCGCATGCGCGGGGTGACCGTTGCCGCCCAGCAGGCGCGAGACGACGTGCAGGGCCAGCAGCAGCGTGAGGAYGGTACCGACCACCCAGAGCGCGTTACCCAACACGCTGTCGTAGTCGCCCAGCACGGCCGATTGCAGCAGCAGGGCAATGGCAATGGTGCCGAAGAAGTTGCCTGCGATCGGATGATTGAACTCCGCCCTGACGGCCGCCGTGTGCCGAAACAGCTTGGCGCCATATCCGACCGCGAGCACGACGAACACGAGGGTGGCAAACAGTCCGATCACATCGGAAACGACTCGGGCGACA
>NZ_JBFUHN010000046.1:0-58974 GCF_056402375.1 Variovorax sp. P4_B10
AGCCTACTCGTGGGTGCCGAACCGGTACTTGATCTGGAAGCTGATCGCGCCGTACAGCCGGTTCCTGATCGTCGGCACGTAGGCGATGTTGAGGCCCCAGTTCTTGCCTTCGATGGCCGCCGTGGGAATGATCGCCGGGAACCAGTTGCCGTTGCGGTAGTTGGGGTAGCCGTCGAAGCCGCCCACCACCGCACCGAACTTCACGCCGTAGAACTCGAAGGGCAGCAGGTAGAGCCCGACGTAGTGCGACTGCCGCCGGTCGCTGTTGTGGAAGGTGCCTGCCGTGACGCGGTAGGTGTCGCTCAGCGGGTATTCGAAACCCAGCCCGGGGTTGGCGTTCTCCAGGCCCTTGCTGCTGTCGAAGTGCGCCGAATAGAAGCCCGGGTTGATCCAGATGTTCTTCGGTTCGAAGGACTGCGCAAGTGCCAGGCCGGGTAGAAGAACACTCAACACCGGCAACATGCGCAGGGGATTCATGGGCTAGGACGTTCGGAAGATCTGTCTTGCAGCTTCGATGGTGGCAGCGATGTCTTCGTCGCTGTGGGCGGCGCTCACGAAGCCTGCCTCGTAAAGCGCGGGGGCAATATACACGCCGCGATCGAGCAAACCATGAAACAACGCATTGAATTTCGCGTTGTCGGTTGTCATCACGGTGGCATAGTTTTGCGGCAGGTCTTTCATCAGGAAAAAGCCGAACATGCCGCCTTCGCTGTCGGCGCTGAAGGGCCGCCCTTCGGCCGCCGCTGCGGCCTTCAGGCCGTCGACCAGCGAGCGCGTCTTCTTGCCCAGCGCTTCGTAGAAGCCGGGCTTGGCAATCTCCTTCAGCGTGGCAAGGCCGCAGGCCGTGGCCACCGGGTTGCCCGAGAGCGTGCCGGCCTGGTAGACCGGCCCCTGCGGCGCGAGCTGCTCCATGATGGCGCGCGGGCCGCCGAAGGCCGCGAGCGGCATGCCGCCGCCGATGACCTTGCCGAGCACCGTGAGGTCGGGCGTGATGCCCAGCACGCCCTGCGCGCCGTGCAGGCCGACGCGAAAGCCGGTCATCACCTCGTCGAAGATCAGGAGCGCGCCGTGCTGCGTGCAGAGTTCGCGGCAGCGTTGGGCAAACTCGGGCGTGGCGCGCACGAAATTCATGTTGCCGGCGATGGCTTCGATCATCAGGCAGGCGATGTCGTTGCCGTGCAGCGCGAAGGCCTCTTCGAGCTGCTGCAGGTTGTTGTACTCGAGCACGATGGTGTGCTGCACCACCTCGGGCGGCACGCCGGCCGAGGTGGGGTTGCCGAAGGTGGCGAGACCGGAGCCGGCCTTCACGAGCAGCGCGTCGGCATGGCCGTGGTAGCAGCCTTCGAACTTGATGATGCTCTTGCGGCCGGTGGCGCCGCGCGCCAGGCGCAGCGCGCTCATCGCGGCCTCGGTGCCGGAACTCACGAGCCGCACCATCTCCATCGACGGCACCAGCGCGAGGATGGCTTCGGCGAGTTCGATCTCGCGCTCCGTGGGGGCACCGTAGGAGAAGCCTTCGAGCACGGCCTTCTGCACGGCCTCGACCACCGCGGGGTGGCCGTGGCCCAGGATCATCGGACCCCAGGAGCCGATGTAGTCGATGTAGCGCTTGCCGTTGGCGTCCCAGAAATAGGCGCCTTCGGCGCGCTGGATGAAGCGCGGCGTGCCGCCGACGGCCTTGAAGGCGCGCACGGGCGAGTTCACGCCGCCGGGAATCACGGCGCGGGCGCGCTCGAAGAGGGTGTCGTTCTTGTCGGTCATCAATCAGTGGCGGGTGTCGTGAGGGGGCAATGCGAAATCTTGTGGTGCGTCCGGGTCGTCGTCTTCTTCGTCGTCCTCGGGCTCGGCCCAGAACAGGCGGTCGGGCAGCACGTGGCCCATGCCGGGGCGAAAGCCCGCGTCGAGGCAGCGGTCCATGTAGGCCAGCGCTTCGGTCGTCGCGGCCACCAGGTCGGTGCCGCTGGCCAGCAGGGCGGCGAGGGCGGCCGACAGGGTGTCGCCGGCGCCTGCGAAGACGGCTTCGAGCCGCTCGTACTTCTCGCTGGTGAGCACCGACTGCGGCGAGGCCAGCACGTTGTCGATGAACTGGTCGGGCAGCACCATGCCGGTGACCAGCGTGTAGGGCACGCCGAACTCGCCGGCCGCCTTGGCAATGTCGCGCGCGCCGGGTGGACGCTCGCCGCTCCAGTCCGGAAGCAGCCAGCGCCACAGCGTACTGTGGTTTCCAACCAACACTGTTGTCTGGGGCAGAACGAGTTCGCGAAAAGCGTCCAGATAGGCCTCGATCTGGTTCTCGTCCCACCAGGAAAGGTTGGGCATGTAGGCCACCACGGGCACCTCCGGATAGTCGGAGGCGGTCTCGGCGATGGTGCTCAGGGCGTCCGGGGTGCCGACGAAACCCACTTTGATCAGCTGGACTTCCACGTCTTCCAGGATGGCCCGCGCCTGCTCGGCAATGGCCTCCTCATCGAAGGCGAAATGGTCGAATATCTCGGCCGTATCCCGGGCGTAGGCCCCTGTGACGACGGGCAGGACGTGCGCGCCGACCGAGGCCATGGCCAGCGCGTCGGCGCCCAGGCCCCCGGCGCCGCTCGGATCGCTGGCGTTGAAGACCAGCACGCAGGGCGGATTCAGGTCGCGTTCGGCCACCTCTTCGGGGTCCTGCGAGGGATCGTTAAGATCGCCCGGTTTGCGGGCGTTGTCTGCTGGATGTAAGTAAATGGTCATACGCCGGGCAAAATCCCCTGGATGGTGGCATAGGCGCGACGTTTACGGTCCGCCAGTGAGATACGCATAGATACACTCGTTGCATTTAATGAACAAGGACTTTAAGCTCCGATGAATACGAAAACTTGGATGTGCCTGATTTGTGGGTGGATCTATGACGAAGCGGTTGGTGTACCGGAAGACGGAATCGCAGCAGGCACGGCCTGGGCGGATGTTCCGATGAACTGGACCTGTCCTGAGTGCGGTGCGCGCAAGGAAGACTTCGAAATGGTTGAAATCTGAAAGATGGCATAGGGCTACGCGATCTGCGTCGATGTACGGCGCGGCGGGCATCCAAGTTTCTTGAGCAGGAGCGTTTGCAATGGGCCCCAATGGATCAGGTTACAAGGTGCTGGTCATTGATGACAGCAACACCATCCGGCGCAGTGCCGAAATATTTCTGAAGCAGGGTGGGCATGAGGTTCTTCTCGCGGAAGACGGTTTCGATGCGCTCTCCAAGGTTAACGACCACAAGCCGCATCTGATTTTCTGCGACATCCTCATGCCGCGTCTTGACGGCTACCAGACTTGCGCCATCATCAAGCGCAACGCCCATTTTTCCAAGGTTCCGGTCGTCATGCTGTCTTCGAAAGACGGTGTATTCGACAAGGCCCGCGGCCGCATGGTCGGTTCCCAGGACTATCTGACCAAGCCTTTCACCAAAGACCAGCTGCTGCAGGCCGTGCAGCAGTTTGGCATCGTTCAACAGGAAGTGCAGTAATGCCTATTCGAAAAATCCTCGTCGTCGACGACTCCAAGACTGAATTGGTGTTCTTGACCGACCTTCTCCAGAAAAACGGCTTTGCCGTGAAGACCGCCGAAAACGCCGACGACGCGATGCGCCGCCTCGAGGAAGAGCAGCCCGATCTGATCCTCATGGACGTCGTCATGCCCGGCCAGAACGGCTTCCAGCTGACGCGCGCCATCGCCCGCGACCCCAAGTACGCCGCCATCCCGATCATCCTGTGCACCAGCAAGAACCAGGAAACCGATCGTGTCTGGGGCATGCGCCAGGGCGCACGCGACTACATCGTGAAGCCGGTCAACGCGGCCGATCTGATGTCCAAGATCAGCGCGCTGGCCTGAGCAGGAGCCTGCCGAGTCCATGGCGAATCGCGACGCTCTGAGAGCTTTCCAGTCCCGGCTTGCAGGCCGTCTGCAGGCCGCGCGCACGACGGGCGTGGCCGCGACGTGGCTCGCGGTCGAGGCGGGCGAGGGCAAGTACCTCTTCCCGCTGGGACACGCCGGCGAAATTTTTCCCTGGACGCCGCCGCAGCCCGTGCCCTACACGGAGCCCTGGTTCCTCGGTGTTGCCAATCTGCGCGGCGGCCTCTATGGCGTCGTGCAGCTGTCGGGCTTCGCCGTGGGCGGGCCGGGCACACAGGCCACCACCGAGGCGGCGCGCATCCAGTCGCGGCTCGTTGCTTTCAACGAGCTGCTCGAAGTCAACTGCGCGTTGCTGGTCGATCGACTGGCGGGGTTGCGGGGCGCAGAGGCCTTCACGGCCTCCGAACCTCCGGGCGCAGAAGCACCTGCCTGGCACGGGCATCTGTACACCGACGCAGCAGGAGAGCGCTGGCAGGAAGTCAACCTGCAAGCGCTTTCGCAGCAACCCCAGTTTTTGAGTATTGGTGCGTAGTGCCTCGGCACATGGCACTGGCAACCACCTGAAGGACCGACCGTGAGTTCGATCGCCGACAAGTTCAAGAAATTACTGCCCGTGAGCAACGGGAACGACAAGGCCCGCGTCGACGGCTCCGGTTCGATATCGCTCGACGATGTCGATACGGTCCAGGTTCCGGACGAAAAAACCGTGCGCCTGGCCAGGAAGGGCGAAAGCGCTTCCGCCGCAGCACCCGCGCCCGCCGGCGGTTTTGCCGCTGGCGGGGGCGATGGTTCCGACGCACTCGATGCGGCGGCGCTTGAAGCCGTACCGGCCACAGGTGGCCGAACGGGCTCCAACCTGGCAAGGCAGCAGCGGATCCTGGCAATCATGCTGGCGATCGTGGTGCTGCTGCTGCTGCTGGTGGCCGGCTCCGCCATTCTTCGCGCGGAACGCCTGGCGCAACAGGTGGCGGCCACCGGCCAGTCGCTGATGCAGTCGCAGCGTCTCGCCAAGTCGATCTCCCAGGCCCTCGTCGGCAGTGCCTCGGCGTTCGTCGAAGTGAAGGACAGCGCAGACGACCTCTCGCGTCGCGTCGCGGGCCTGACCAACGGCGACGATTCGCTGCGTCTGGAGCGCGTGGGCAACCAGTACGACGAGGAGATGAACAAGATCAATCCTCTCGTCGCACGTGCCGACAGCAGCGCCAAGGCCGTGCTGGCCCAGCGCCAGATCCTGACCCAGGTGGGTGCCGCCTTGCGCGACATCAACCAGCAGTCGTCCACGCTGCTCGAAATGACGGAAACCGTCGCTTCGCTGAAGATGCAGCAGAACGCCACGCTGCCTGAAATCTCGGCCGCCGGCCAGCTCGTGATGCTGACGCAGCGCATCGGCAAGTCGACCAACGAGTTCTTCACGGTCGAAGGTGTGAACCCCGACGCCGTGTTCCTGCTCGGCAAGGACCTGAACACCTTCCAGGAAACCACCCGCGGCCTGCTCGACGGCAACGCGCAGCAGCGCTTCCCCGGCTCGAAAGACCCGCAGACCCGCCAGCAGCTCGAAGCCATCCTGAAGACCTACGAGCAGATGCGCACGCAGGCTTCCGCCATTCTGGGCAACCTGCAGGGTCTGGTCGCCGCGCGCGAAGCGCAAGCCTCCATCCTGACCGACAGCGAACCGCTGCGTAAGTCGCTGGGCGACCTGCAGGACAAGCTCTCCGCACGCACCGGCCTCGGCGCCGGCACCATCGTGCTGCTGTTCGTGCTGTCGCTGGCCGCCCTGGCATTCGCCGGCGCCATCGGTTTCGTGCAGGTGCGCGAAGGCCGCGAACGTGCCGCCAACGCCGAACGCGAACGTCTGACAGCCGAGCAGACCTCCGAAGAGGCGGGCCGCGTCAACAGCGCCAACCAGGCCGCCATTCTTCGCCTGATGAACGAACTGCAGACAGTGGCCGAAGGCGACCTGACGCAGGAAGCCACCGTGACCGAGGACATCACCGGCGCCATCGCCGACTCGGTGAACTACACGGTGGAAGAACTGCGATTGCTGGTGGGCAACGTGCAGAACACGGCGACCCGCGTGGCGCAGACGACGTCGCAGGTGGAAAGCACCTCGACCGAGCTGCTCGCCGCCTCGACCGAACAGCTGCGCGAAATTCGCGAAACCGGCCAGTCGGTGCTGACCATGGCCGAGCGAATCAACGGCGTGTCCTCGCAAGCGCAAGAGTCCGCCACGGTGGCGCGCCAGTCGCTGCAAGCCGCATCGTCGGGTCTGCAGGCCGTGCAGAACGCCATCGGCGGTATGAACTCCATCCGCGACCAGATCCAGGAAACCTCCAAGCGGATCAAGCGCCTGGGCGAATCGTCGCAGGAGATTGGCGAAATCACCGAACTGATCTCGGACATTACCGAACAGACGAACGTGCTGGCGCTGAACGCCGCCATTCAGGCCGCATCGGCCGGTGAAGCCGGTCGAGGCTTCTCGGTGGTGGCAGAAGAAGTTCAGCGACTGGCCGAACGCTCCGCAGACGCCACGCGCCAGATCTCGGCGCTGGTGAAGGCGATTCAGACCGACACGCAGGACGCGGTGGGCGCCATGGAGCGTTCCACGCAGGGTGTGGTCGAAGGGGCCAAGCTGTCCGACAACGCGGGTACCGCGCTGTCCGAGATCGACCGCGTGTCGCGCCGACTCGCCGAGCTGATCGAGCAGATTTCGCAGTCCGCCTCCCGCGAGGCCGATTCGGCCAACGTGGTGGCTGCCAACATCCAGCACATTTTCGCGGTGACCGAGCAGACCGGTGAAGGTACGCGTACCACGGCCCAGCAGGTGCGCGAGCTGTCGCAGATGGCCGAGGAACTGCGCCGCTCGGTTGCCCGTTTCAAGATTGCGTGATGAAGCTCTCCCCCAGTCTTCGCGCACTTCGTGTCGCTTCGCCAACCCCCTTCCGGGGGCGACACCAGCGGCCCGGCAAAGCCGGTTCCGCGGTGTCCCTTGAAGTGGCCGCGACGGCTGTATGCATTCCGGGCGCATGGTGCCTGGTGAACAACTGATAGATAAGAACGGCGAGCATCCAACGTGTCGATTCAAACCCCTGCCACGGCCCCCATCGCCGGCAACGTGCCGGCCACCGAAGACCTCGGGCCGCTGGCCTGGGTGCTGGGAGAAATCCAGAAATCCCTCGATGGTGTGGGCAAGTCGTTGCGGCGCTTCGTGCGCGACGTGGGCGGCGCAACCGAGCCCGAAAGCGGCCCGCTGCAAATGGCCCGCCAGCAACTGCACCAGGCCGTCGGTGCCCTGCAGATGGTGGGGCACCCCTCGCCTGCGCTGGTGCTCGGCGCCATCGAATTCGCGGTGCAGGGCTTCATTGCCGAACCGCAGCGCTGCACCGACAGCGCGGT
Organism: Variovorax sp. P4_B10; assembly: GCF_056402375.1. Classification (NCBI taxonomy): domain Bacteria; kingdom Pseudomonadati; phylum Pseudomonadota; class Betaproteobacteria; order Burkholderiales; family Comamonadaceae; genus Variovorax; species Variovorax sp. P4_B10. Next base: position 7,267 of record NZ_JBFUHN010000046.1, read on the forward strand.
CCTGAAGATCGAGCGCGCTGGCTTCGCCGTCACCGACTTCCTTCAGGCGCTGCTGGCCGGCAAGCCCGTTTCGTCGGTCGCGCTCTTCCCCCAGTACCGCGATGTGCTGGAACTGGGCGGCAACGAACGCATTCATCCGGCCGATCTCTGGAGCGCCACCTGGCGCTGGGTCGAGATCAAGCCCGCATTGACGCAGGCCGCGATCGCCTATGACCCGTCGGTGCGCTCGCGGCTCGACCGCGAAGTGCTGCAACTGGTCAAGTCCGGCGACCTGCAGGCCGCACACCGGCTGCAGGCGCTGTGCCTGGGGCTCGGACGCGGCGCGCTGCTGCCCCGCGTCGCCAGTTTCTGGACCCTGGCCGCGGGCTTCTTCGAAGCCGTGGGGTCGGGCCTGATCCCCGCCGACGCCTACGTGAAGCGTGCCGCCACCCGGGTGCTGCTGCAATACGCGACGCTCGCACGCGGCGACAGCCTGGTGTCCGACCGTCTTGGCCAGGACCTGCTGTTCTTCTGCGCGCAGGCCGTGCCTACCGCGCGCGACGAGGTCGCCACGCTGCGCACCGTGCGCAGTGCCTGGGGCGTGGCCCACGAGCAGCGCATCGACTACACCGTCGAGCAGTTCGGCCGCTTCGATCCGCTGGTGCTCACGCAGGCCCGCAAGCGCATCGAAACTGCCAAGGAAATGTGGTCGGCGCTCTCGGGCGGCGACGTCACCCGCACGCGCCAGGTGGCCGACACCTTCGCGCAGCTGGGCGAATCGCTGCAGAAGCTGCACCCGCCGAGCCTGCCGATGGTGGAGGCGCTGACCCATGCCGTCGAAGCGTCCGTGCGCACCGGCCAGGCGCCCGATACCGAGCTCGCGATGGAAGTCGCCACCTCGGTGCTCTACCTCGAAGCCGCGCTCGAAGATCTCGACCCGAGCGATCCGCAGCTCACCTCCCGCACCCTGCAGCTGGCGGGCCGCATCGAACGCGTGCGCGCCGGCGGCCATTCCGAGCCGCTCGAGCCGTGGATGGAAGACCTGTATCGCCGCGTGAGCGATCGCCAGACCATGGGCACCGTGGTCGACGAGCTGCGCAGCCACCTGAGCGAACTCGAGAAGTCGCTCGACCAGTACTTCCGCCGGCCGGCCGAAAAGGGCCTGCTGCGCACCGTGCCGACGCAGCTCATGCAGATGCGTGGCGTGTTTTCGGTGCTCGGTCTCGACCAGGCCGCGCTCACCGTGCAGCGCATGCGCGACGACGTCGAGCAGATGCTGGTCAGCACCTCGCCGGCCGAAGAAATGGCCGGCTTCGATGCGCTCGGCAACAACCTGGGCGCACTGGGCTTCCTGATCGACATGCTGGGCTACCAGCCCGCTCTGGCCAAGCGCCTGTTCGTGTTCGACGCCGAAGCCGGCGAACTCAAGCCGCTGATGGGCCGCCAGGCCGCCGACAGCGGCGCCGCCGAGGGCGTTGCCTCGGCGCCCGTCGCCGAAGCCGTGCTCAGCATCGAGGAAGTCGATGCGCAGATCGCCTCGAAGCTCGCCGCGCTGGCCGCGCCTGTCAAGAAGACCAAGCCGTCGCCGCTCGAGGAATTCAGCCGCAAGGCCGAGAGCTGGACCTCCAAGATCACCGGACCGGCCACGCTGCCCGACACCGAAGTCACCGAACTCGAAGAAGACGACCTCCAGAACATCTTCCTGGACGAAGCCCGCGAGGTGGTGCACAACGGCCTGGCCGCCATCACCGAGCTTGGCAGCCACCCGGACGACACCGAGGAGCTCACCATCCTGCGGCGTGCGTTCCACACGCTCAAGGGCAGCTCGCGCATGGTCGGCCTCACCGACTTCGGCGATGCCGCCTGGTCGCTCGAACAGGTGCTCAACACCTGGCTGGCCGACCAGCGCGACGCCACGCCCGAACTGCTGTCCGCCACCGAGCGGACGCTGCGTGATTTCGGCCAGTGGGTCGAAGCCATCGCCTCGGGCGAGGTGCATTCCTGGAAAGCCGGCCCGTTCAGCCGCGTGGCCGATGCGTTGATGGCCGGCGAGCCCGTGCCGCCGCCAGCGCGCGTGGCCGACGCCGATGCGCTGGCCGTGGCCGCCCGGCACATTGCCGCGGAACTGCCGGAACTCCCGGAGTTGCCCGACCTGTCGTTTGTGCCGGACACCCCGGTGCAGGCTGCGTCCGATCCTGTCTTCGAATTGCCCGCACTGGACGAGCCGCAGAAGCCCGTGGCCACCGAGGCGGAGGACGACTTCACCTCCACCGACTTCATCGACTTCGAGGCGAAGCAGGCCACGCCGGCCGAACCGCTGACGGCGCTGCCCAGCGGCGAGGAATTCGATTTCCTGGCGCCCGCGAAGACGCATGCGCCTGCCGCGCCCGTCGCAGCGCACCCGGAGCCAGAGCCAACCATCGAAGCCGCCGTGCCGGCCGCCACCGGCCTGCCCGACCTGGCCTGGGACCCGGAGCCCCTGGCTGTACAGGCGAACGAGCCGAAGGCCAGCGACATGGCCCTGCCTCCGCTGGAAGAACCGGTGGCCCTGCCGGAACTGCAGCTGGCGCCCGAACCCGAGCCGGAACCCGAGCCCGTGGCTGCCGTCGCTGCGCCGGTCGAGGCGCCCGCCGAGCTGCCGCTCATCGTCGCCGAAGAAACACCGGAACCCGTTGCCGAACAGGAAACCGCGGAAGAGCTGTCCGCGTCCTCCGGCACCGAAGACCAGGTCAAGGTGATCGGTCCGCTGCGCATCGGCATCGCGCTCTACAACGTCTACCTCAACGAGGCCGACGAATGGTCCAGGCAGCTGGCCACCGACGTGGGTGAATGGGCGCTCGAATCGCACGAACGCCTCCCCGACTCGACCATCGCGCTCGCGCACTCGCTGGCCGGCAGCTCGGCCACCGTCGGCTTCCACAGCCTTTCGGGCATGGCCCGCCTGCTGGAATCGGCGCTGCAGCATCTGCAGATGCAGGGCAGCGGTACGCGTGAGCAGGGCGTGGTGCTGGTCGCTGCGGCCGACGAGCTGCGCCGCCTGCTGCACCAGTTCGCCGTGGGCTTCCTGCGCGATCCGGCCGAAGGCACGCTCCAGGCGCTGCGTGACATCGCGGCTGCGCCCATGCCGTCCGAAGCCGCTGTCCGCAGCGAAGTCAGGCCGTTCCAGCAGGTCGTGTCCAACGACAGCATGGCCGACGTGGCGCTGGACGATTCCGAAGACGCCATCGACCTGGCCGATGCGGTCGACGTCGACCTGTTCCCGATCTTCGAGGAAGAAGCGGCGGAACTGATGCCCCAGCTCGGCGAAGCGCTTCGCCAGTGGTCGCACCATCCCGACGACAGCGCGCCGCGTGCCTCCGTGCTGCGCACGCTGCACACGCTCAAGGGCAGTGCGCGCCTGGCCGGCGCCATGCGCCTCGGCGAGCGCGCGCACCGCATGGAGTCCGAGATCGAAATCCTCGGCTCCCAGGGTGCCGAACGGGCCGACATCGAGAAGCTGCTCACCCGCCTCGACGCCCTGCAGGCCACGTTCGACGCGCTGCGCGCGGCGGACGACGCCACCCAGGTCGAACTGGCCCAGCTGGTGGCCGCAGCCACCGCGCCTTCGCCGGCAGTCCAACGGGTCGCTCCCGAAGCCGGCGTGCCGGCGAACGACGAAGAAGCACCGGCCGACAGCGAGCCGGGCGAAGCCGCCGTGGCGCCGGCCGTGCCGATGCTGCAACCGCGTCCGGCGCCTGCGCTGCTCGCGCCCCTGCGTGCCGTTTCAGGCCAGGCCGTGCGCATCCGCACCCAGCTGCTCGACCGCCTGGTCGCGCAGACCGGCGAGGTCATCATCACGCGCTCGCGGCTCGAAGCCGAGCTGGGCCAGCTGCGCGGTTCGCTCTCCGACCTCACGGGCAACCTGGACCGTCTGCGCCAGCAGCTGCGCGACATCGAAGTGCAGGCCGAAAGCCAGATGCAGTCGCGCCTCGCGCAGGCCAAGGACTCGCAGCAGAGCTTCGACCCGCTCGAATTCGACCGCTTCACCCGCGTGCAGGAACTGACCCGCATGATGGCCGAGTCGGTGAACGACGTGGCCACCGTGCAGCGCACGCTGCAGAAGACGGTGCAGGCGACGGAAGACGACCTGAGCGTCCAGGCCCGCCAGACGCGCGAACTGCAGCGCGGCCTGCTGCGCACGCGCATGGTGGAGTTCGAAGGCATTTCCGACCGCCTCTACCGCGTGGTGCGCCAGGCCTCGAAAGACACCGGCAAGCAGGTGCGCCTCGACATCGTCGGCGGCTCCATCGAAATGGACCGTGGCGTGCTGGACCGGATGACGCCCGCGTTCGAGCACTTGCTGCGCAACTGCGTGGCACACGGCATCGAGAATTCGGCGGTGCGCGAGAAGTCCGGCAAGGACGCAAGCGGCCTGATCGTGATCGACCTGCACCATGAAGGCAACGACGTCTCGGTGAGCTTCCGCGACGACGGCGCCGGGCTCGACCAGAAACGCATCGCCGAGCGCGCCCGCGCACTCGGCCTGCTGTCAGGCGACCAGGAACTCACGCCCGAAGAGGCGACCGAGCTGATCTTCAAGCCCGGTTTCTCGACGGCCGGACAGGTCTCCGAGCTGGCCGGTCGCGGCATCGGCATGGACGTGGTGCGCGCGCAGATCTCGGCGCTCGGCGGCCGCATCGAAACGCACAGTACCCCGGGGCAGGGCACCACCTTCAAGCTGGTGCTGCCGCTGACCACGGCCGTGACGCACGTGGTGATGCTGCGTGCCGGCGAGGTGTCGATCGGCGTGCCGTCGAACCTGGTGGAGCTGGTGCAGCGCGTGAGCGGGGCCGACCTCGAAGCGGCCTACCTGCACGGCACCCATCCTTTCGGCAGCGAACCGGTGCCGTTCTACTGGGCCGGCGCACTGCTGCAAGCCTCGACGCGCAGCGAGCACACCGCCGCCAAGAACAACACGCTCGTGGTCGTGCGAAGCGCGGCACAGCGCGTGGCGCTGCACGTGGACGAAGTGCTGGGCAACCAGGAAGTGGTGGTCAAGAACCTCGGGCCGCAGCTCGCGCGGCTGCCCGGCCTGGCCGGCATCTCGGTGCTGGCTTCGGGCGCCGTGGCGCTGCTCTACAACCCGGTGGCGCTGGCCTCGGTGCATGGCGAACAGGCGCGTCGGCGCCAGGCCGCGGCGCTGGCGGTGCAAAAGCAGTCCGCTGCAGCCGCTGCCGATCATCACGGCGCGCCGCAGGAGCCGTTGCCGATGCTGGCCCCGGTGGCGCCGCAGGTGCCGCTGGTGCTGGTGGTGGACGATTCCATCACCGTGCGCCGCGTCACGCAGCGCCTGCTGCAGCGCGAAGGCTATCGCGTGTCGCTCGCGGCCGACGGCCTGCAGGCGCTGGAACGTCTCCAGCAGGAGCGTCCGTCGGTGGTGCTGTCGGACATCGAGATGCCGCGCATGGACGGCTTCGACCTGGCCCGCAACATCCGCGCCGACGCCGCACTGGCCGAGCTGCCGATCATCATGATCACCTCGCGCATTGCCGAGAAGCACCGCGACTATGCGCGCACGCTGGGCGTGAACCACTACCTCGGCAAGCCGTACTCGGAAGAGGAACTGCTGCGCCTGGTGCGTGCCTACACCAGCGAGCCGACGCTGGTGGCGGCCGCAGCCTGACGCTCGCTCGCCAGCGTTCCTCCAGAGAAAGGGGCCCATCCGGGCCCCTTTACTTTTGCAGCGCCTTGGCTCGCGCCGCGCCGTAGCGCTGCAGCGTTTTCTCGCGCGCCTCGGCATGGTCCACCACGGGCATGGGATAGGTCTCGCCGAGCTCGATGCCTGCCGCCTCCAGTTCCACCGGCGATGCCAGCCAGGGCGCATGGATCGCCGCGTTCGACAGCCCCGCCAGCTGCGGCAGGTAGCGGCGGATGAACTTGCCCTCGGGGTCGAAGCGCTCGCTCTGCGTCACCGGGTTGAAGATGCGGAAGTAGGGCTGCGCGTCGCAGCCGGTCGAACTGGCCCACTGCCAGCCGCCGTTGTTCGAGGCCAGCTCGAAATCGTTCAGGTGCAGCGCGAAGTAGCGCTCGCCGCGCCGCCAGTCCAGCCCCAGGTCCTTGCACAGAAAGCTCGCCACCACCATGCGCAGGCGGTTGTGCATGTAGCCGCTCTGGTTGATCTGCAGCATGGCGGCATCCACCAGCGGGTAGCCGGTGCGGCCCTCGCACCAGGCCTCGAACAGCTGGTCGGCGTGCTTGCCGTGGTGCCACTGGATCTTGTCGTACTCGGGGCGGAAGCTTTTCGATTCGCCGTTCGCATGCACGTGTGGAAAGTGCGCCAGGACCTGGAAGTAGAAATCGCGCCAGATCAGCTCGCTGAGCCAGGTCGAGGCGCCGCTGTCGCCCTGCAGCGAGAGCTGGTGCGCCACGCCCGCCATCTGCCGGACCGACACCGTGCCGAAGCGCAGGTGCACGCCCAGGTAGCTGGGGCCGCGCACTGCCGGATAGTCGCGGGCGATGTCGTAGCGGTCGATGCGCTGGAAGAAGTCCTCGAACAGCGCGGCGCCGCCCTGCGTGCCGGTGGGAATGTCCAGCTCCGAAAGGTTCGTCTTCTCGAAGCCGATGTCTTCGAGCGACGGCACAGGCGCGCGGTAGGCCTCCGGCGGCGGTGCCAGCGCGTCGGCATGGCCGCGCACCGGATACGGCTTGAGGAAGAACGAATCCACCTTCGCCAGCCAGGCCCGCTTGTAGGGCGTGAACACCGTGTAGGGCTGGCCGGTCTGGGTCATTACCTCGTCGCGGTCGAAAACGGTCGAATCCTTGTAGGTGTGGAAGGTGACGCCGGCATTGGCCAGTGCGCCGAACACCCTGGCATCGCGCGCCAGGGCATCGGGCTCGTCGTCGCGGTTGGCGAACACGGCCTGCACGTCCAGGTCGCGCGCCAGCGCCGGGATTTCGTCGGCCGCCAGGGCATGCCGCACGATCAGTCCGCCGCCCAGCGCGCGCAATTCGGCTTCGAGCTCCACCAGCGACTCGCGGATGAACTCCACCCGCCGGTCCGCAGGGGGCAAGGTGTCCAGGATCGCCCGGTCGAACACGAAAACGCACACCAGTTGCCGGCATGACCGCAGCGCGTGATACAGCGCCGCGTTGTCGTCCACCCGGAGGTCCCGGCGGAACCACATGAGCCCTTTGGGATAGGTCTTATCGACGGCCAGTAAAATCGGTGGCATATGGCCGCCGATTCTGCCCCGATGAACCTTACGCATCACTTTTTGATAGCGATGCCCGGGATGGAAGACAAAACTTTCAACCGCAGCGTCGTGTACCTCTGCGAACACAGCGAGCGCGGTGCGCTCGGACTGGTGATCAACAAACCCAGCGACATCAACCTCAAGGTGCTGTTCGAGAAGATCGAGCTCCACCTGGCCCGCCCGGAACTGGGCGAAGCGCCCGTTTTCCAGGGTGGCCCGGTGCAGACCGAGCGCGGCTTCGTGCTCCACGAGCCGGTCTTTACCCATGCCGAGAAGCCCGAGGAATCGGTCTACGCCTCGACCATGACCATTCCCGGCGGCCTCGAAATGACCACTTCCAAGGACGTGCTGGAGGCCCTGGCCACTGGCGCCGGTCCACGCAAGGTGTTGGTTTCGCTGGGCTATTCGGCCTGGGGCGAGGGTCAGCTCGAGTCGGAACTGGCCGAAAACAGCTGGCTGACCGTGCTTGCCGACCCGGCCGTGATCTTCGATACGCCGGTCGAGCAGCGCTACGACCGGGCCTTGTTGCTGCTGGGCCTTGAAGCCTGGAAGCTCTCCCCGGACGCCGGACACGCATGAGCGCCGTCATGCCAGACGCTCCAGCCCCCGCTCCTTCTTCCGTTCCCGTCCCCGTTCCGTCCCATTTCCAGACCTTCCTGGCCTTCGATTTCGGCCTGAAGCGCACCGGCGTCGCGAGCGGCAACCGGCTGCTGGCCACCGCCACCCCGCAAGCCACCATCAAGGCCGAGGGCGATGCCCGCTTCGCGCAGGTCGAGGCCCGCATCAAGGAATGGCAGCCCGACGCGCTGGTGATCGGCGTGCCCTACCACCCCGACGGCGCACCGCACGAGAACACCCGCCGGGCGCAGAAGTTCGCACGCCAGCTGCGCGGCCGTTTCAACCTGCAGGTGTTCGAGGTCGACGAGCGCTACAGCACCACCGAGGCGCTGGCTTCGGGCGCGCGCGACGCCGACGCCGCCTCGGCCTGCATCATCCTGGAGCAATTCTTGAGGAGTCTCCCGTGAGTTCAATTCCCGATGCCGAAGCGCTCTACACAGGGCTGCTGGCCGGCGTGAAGACGCTGATGCGCCCCGAAACCAAGCTGGTGGGCATCACCTCCGGTGGTGCCTGGCTGGTCGAGCGGCTGCAGAAAGACCTGGGCCTGCCCGGCGCACCCGGCATCATCTCGTCGGCCATGCACCGCGACGACTTCGCGCGCCGCGGCCTCTCGGCCAGCGCGCAGACCGCGCTGCCCTTCGATGTGAACGGGTGCGACGTGCTGCTGCTCGACGACGTGCTCTACACCGGCCGCACCATCCGCGCGGTGCTCAACGAGCTGTTCGACTTCGGCCGTCCGGCCTGCGTGCGGCTTGCCGTGCTGGTCGATCGCGGCGGGCGCGAGCTGCCGGTGGCGGCCGATTTCTCTGCGACGACGCTGACGCTGCCGAACACGCAACTGCTGGCCCTGGCCCGCGCCAACGATGGTGCCTTCAGCCTCAAGGTGGAGGAAAGCAAGTAATGCTCTACAAGCGAAACCCCCAGCTCAACAAGAACGGCGAGCTGATCCACCTGCTGTCGATCGAGGGCCTGCCCAAGGACATCGTCACGCACATCCTCGACACCGCTGCCAACTTCACGAGCGTGAGCGACCGCGAGGTGAAGAAGGTGCCGCTCTTGCGCGGCAAGAGCGTGTTCAACCTGTTCTTCGAGAACAGCACGCGCACCCGCACCACCTTCGAGATCGCGGCCAAGCGCCTCTCCGCGGACGTCATCAATCTCGACATCGCGCGCTCGTCGGCCACCAAGGGCGAGTCGCTGCTCGACACCATCGCGAACTTGAGCGCGATGGCGGCCGACCTGTTCGTGGTGCGCCACAGCGAGTCGGGCGCGCCCTACCTGATCGCGCAGCACGTCGCGCCGCACGTGCACGTGGTGAACGCCGGCGACGGCCGCCATGCGCACCCGACGCAGGGGCTGCTCGACATGTACACGATCCGCCACTACAAGAAGGACTTCTCGAACCTCACGGTCGCGATCGTCGGCGACGTGCTGCATTCGCGCGTGGCGCGTTCCGACATCCATGCGCTCACCACACTGGGCTGCGCCGAAGTGCGCGTGGTCGGCCCCAAGACGCTGGTGCCCGGCGACATGGCCGGCATGGGCGTGCGCGTGTGCCACACGCTCGAAGAAGGCATCAAGGGCTGCGACGTGATCATCATGCTGCGCCTGCAGAACGAGCGCATGAGCGGCGCGCTGCTGCCTTCGTCGCAGGAATTCTTCAAGACCTACGGCCTCACGCCCGAGAAGCTGCAGCTGGCCAAGCCGGATGCCATCGTGATGCATCCGGGGCCGATCAACCGCGGCGTGGAAATCGATTCGGCGGTGGTCGATGGGCGCCAGAGCGTGATCCTCCCGCAGGTCACTTTCGGCATCGCCGTGCGCATGGCGGTGATGAGCATCGTGGCAGGGAACGAAGCATAGACATGTTGCTCGCCCCCAGTCTTCGCGCACTTCGTGTCGCTTCGCCAACCCCCTACCGGGGGCAACACCAGTGGCCCGGCGAAGCCGGTTCCACGGTGTTTCCCGAAAAGGCCCTGACTGCCACCGGAAGAATAGACGCATGAACATCCATATCACCAACGGCCGCGTCATCGACCCCGCATCGGGCACCGACAAGAAGACCGACATCGCCATCGCCGACGGCAAGATCGCCGGCATCGGCCACACGCCGGCCGGCTTCAAGGCCGACCGCACCATCGATGCCGCAGGCTGCGTCGTCGCGCCCGGTCTCGTCGACCTCGCCGCACGCCTGCGCGAACCCGGCTACGAACACGAGGGCATGCTCGAAAGCGAAATGGCCGCGGCCATTGCCGGCGGCGTCACCAGCGTGGTCTGCCCGCCCGATACCGACCCGGTGCTCGACGAGCCCGGCTTGGTCGAGATGCTCAAGTTCCGCGCCGAGAAGCTGCAGTGCGCGCGCCTGTTCCCGCTCGGTGCGCTCACGCGCGGCCTGGCCGGCGGCGTGCTGACCGAGATGGCCGAACTCACCGAGGCCGGCTGCATCGGTTTCAGCCAGGCCGACGTGGCGCTCGCCGACACCCAGGTGCTGCAGCGCGCGATGCTCTACGCCAGCACCTTCGGCTACACCGTGTGGCTGCGTCCGCAGGACCGCGACCTCGGCAAGGGCGTTGCGGCCAGCGGCCCGCTCGCCACGCGGCTCGGCCTCGCGGGCGTGCCGGTGGYGGCCGAGACGATTGCGATCTTCACCATCATCGAGCTCATGAAAAGCACGGGTGCCCGCGTGCACCTGTGCCGCATCTCCAGCGCCCGCGGCGTGGCGCTGGTGCGCGAAGCCAAGGCGCAGGGCCTGCCGCTCACCTGCGACGTCAGCATCAACTCGCTGCACCTCGCCGACACCGACATCGGCTACTTCGACAGCCGCGCGCGCCTCAACCCGCCGCTGCGCCAGCAGGGCGACCGCGAGGCGCTCTCGGCCGCGCTGGCCGACGGCACCATCGACGCGCTGGTGTCCGACCACACGCCGGTCGAGGCCGATGCCAAGACGCTGCCTTTCGCCGAAGCCGAGCCCGGCGCGACGGGCCTCGAACTGCTGCTGCCGCTCGCGCTGCAGTGGGGCGAGCGAAGCGGCGCCGGCATCTCCCGCGCGCTGGAAGTGATCACCTCCGCGCCGGCACGGCGCCTGACCGCGGCCGATGCGGCCACGGGCATCGGCCGCCTCGTCGAAGGCGGCGTGGCCGACCTCTGCGTCTTCGATCCGGCGCTCGAATGGCAGGTGCGGCCCGATGCGCTCAAGAGCCAGGGCAAGCACACGCCGTTCGGGGGTTACCCGCTGCAGGGCCGCGCGCGCCACACGCTGGTGGCGGGCCGCGTGGTGCACGGCTAAGGCCGACACAGGAAAGAAGAGGGTCCACGTACCGATGGTTCATTCACTGAAGGCCTGCTGGCGCTTGCTGCACGCGGTGGGGCATGCGCTGGGCGGCTGGTGGACGATCCGCTTCACCTTCCCCGGCCTCTCGCAGACCGAGCGCAATGCGCGCGTGCAGGAATGGTCGCGGCGCATGCTCGAGATCATGGGCATCACGCTCAAGGTGCAGGGCACGCCGCCGACCGAGGGGCCGGTGCTGCTGATCAGCAACCACCTCTCGTGGCTCGACATCACCGCGATCCATGCGGCGCACCATGTGCGCTTCGTGTCGAAGGCGGGCGTGAGGCACTGGCCGCTGATCGGTGCGCTCTCCACCGCCGCGGGCTCGCTCTACATCGAGCGCGAACGCCGCCGCGACGCGATGCGCGTGGTGCACCACATGACCGAGGCGCTGCGCAACGGCGACCTGATCGGCGTGTTCCCCGAAGGCACCACGAGCGACGGCCGCGGGCTGCTGCCGTTCCACGCCAACCTGCTGCAGGCGGCGATTTCCTCGGGCGCGCCGGTGCTGCCCGCCGCGCTGCGCTTCGCCGATGCGGCCACCGGCGAAAACAGCGATGCCCCGCGATACGTCGACGACGACAACCTGCTGACCTCGCTCTGGAACACGCTGCGCGCGCCGCCGCTGCTGGCGATCGTGCGCTTCGGCGAACCGCAGGCCTCGCACGGCCGCGAGCGGCGCGCGTGGGCGCAGTCGCTGCACGAAGACGTGCAGCAGCTGCGCCGCGACACGCACTGATCAAAAAAAAAGCGCCCACCAAAGGGCGCCTGAACGACGCATGGATGCGCCGTGAGGAGGAAAGCAGACTAGCCTGCAGGTTGACTGCGGCAGCGACTCCCGGTTGCGGGAGAAAACAAACCGTGCGCGTGGGCGTGTGCCTACAAGCCGGCCGCGCCGAGGCCGCGAACTCCCCTTGTTCCGGAAGCAAGGGCGGCATCTCGCACTGCTCGGGCGAGCTGTTCGTTTGCAATGACGAATCGATCAGCGGCTCGAAGAGCCGTGTGCGCAGATGACCTGGAAGATCAGTCGCGATCTTCGTAGTAGCGGCGATGCTGCTCGCGCTCCCACTGCCGGCGACGCCATTCACGGCGCTCCGCGCGGCGCTCTTCCCAACGCTCCGCGCGACGTTCTTCCCAGCGAGATCCAGGCTCGTAGACAGGCACCGGGACGGAGTACACCGGCGGTGCGGGCTGGTAGTAGGTGGGGGCCGGCCGCGAGTAAACAGGCGCCGGCTCATAGTAGACCGGTGCAGGCTCGCTCACGACCACGCCGGGTACGTTGACGCCAATGGACCAGTTGGTGCCGGCATTGGCCGATGCGGCGACGAACAAGGTACCGGCAGCAACGAAACCTGCAGCAGCCAGCTTGAGAGCGGTTCGCGAAAACGTCATGTCATCTCCTGGAGGGCGAAAAATGGCCCAGATGGCATATCCAACGCCTGGCCGTGGGGCGCCGCGCACATCGCTACTGTGAAGAACGTTCCGAAATGTCACGCTGCGAGCCGGGCGACATCGGTGAGAAGCGACCGGGAAGCCTCGGGATTCGCTTGGCCCGCCTGGTTTCTTTGCGCCTATGTTCGCCAGCGCACCGTCCCATGCAACAGGTGTGCCTAGCCTGTGGAAGCCTTCAAAGGAGTCTTCCATGAACCGTTTGATACTGATTTCGGCGCTGCTCGGCGCACTGGGCCTTGCCGCTTGCGACAGGCCCGCCGCCGTGGTCGCCGTTCCTGCCGCACCCGTCGCCGTGCCTGGACCCGCAGGCCCTCCCGGTGCAACGGGCGCCAAGGGCGCCGAGGGCAACAAGGGCGAAACCGGAAAGCCCTCCGAGGGCACTACCGTGATCGTGACGCCGCCTCCGCCTGCGGCGCCCGCCAACTGACCCGACGCGACTAGCGCGCAAGCGCCCGCATTTCGGAGATCAGATCGGCCTTGCCCTCGAAGCCGATGCCCGGCAGCGGCGGCAGCGTGACATGGCCGTTCTGCACCTTCACGCCGTCGGGGAACCCGCCGTACGGCTGGAACAGGTCGGGATAGCTCTCGTTGCCGCCCAGCCCCAGGCCGGCCGCGATGGCCAGCGACATCTGGTGGCCGCCGTGCGGAATGCAGCGCGACGGCGACCAGCCGTTGGCCTTCAGCATGTCGAGCGTGCGCAGGTACTCGACCAACCCGTAGCTCAGCGCGCAGTCGAACTGCAGCCAGTCGCGGTCGGGCCGCATGCCGCCGTGGCGAATGAGGTTGCGCGCGTCCTGCATCGAGAACAGATTCTCGCCCGTGGCCATGGGGCCGGCGTACACCTCGCCGAGCTTTGCCTGCAGTTCGTAGTCGAGCGGGTCGCCGGCTTCCTCGTACCAGAAGAGCGGGTACTGCGACAGCGCGCGGCCGTAGTCGATGGCGGTGGGCAGGTCGAAGCGGCCGTTGGCGTCCACGGCCAGTTGCTGGCCGGGGCCGAGGATCTTGAGCACCGACTCGATGCGCTCGCAGTCTTCCGCGAGCGTGGCGCCGCCGATCTTCATCTTCACCACCGAGTAGCCGCGCTCGAGGTAGCTGGCCATCTCGCGCTGCAGCCCCTCGAGGCCCTTGCCGGGGTAGTAGTAGCCGCCCGCGGCGTAGACGAACACGCGCGGGTCGGGCGTGCCGCTGCCGTAGCGCTCGGCCAGCAGCTGGTACAGCGGCTTGCCGGCGATCTTGGCCACCGCATCCCACACGGCCATGTCGATGGTGCCCACGGCCACCGAGCGCTCGCCATGGCCGCCGGGCTTCTCGTTGATCATCATGCGGGCCCAGATCCTGTGCGGATCGAGGTTGTCGCCGGTCTCGTCCAGCAGCGATGCAGGCTCGGCCTCGAGCAGGCGCGGCAGAAAGCGCTCGCGGATCAGCCCGCCCTGGCCGTAGCGGCCGTTGGAATTGAAGCCGTAGCCCACCACCGGCCCGCCGTCGCGGACCACGTCGGTGACCACCGCCACGAGGCTCAGGGTCATCTTCGAGAAGTCGATGTAGGCGTTGCGGATGTCCGACTTGATGGGGCGCGTGGACTCGAGGACGTTGACGATTTTCATGGTCGGGTTTGCGTGAGGGAAAGTGGGGGAGGGGAAAGAAGAACTCAGCGGTGCAGCGACGCCCCGCCGCAGATGGCGATGTCCTGGCCGGTGATGGCGGCGGCCGGCGCGGACAGCAGAAAGGCGACCAGCGCGGCGATCTCCGCGGGTTCGATCAGCCGGCCGATGGGCGGCAGGCGCGGCGCGCTGCCTGCGCGCGCGGGGTCTTGCAGCATCGCGGTCTGTGTCGCACCGGGCGACACCACGTTGACGGTGACGCCGCTTGCGGCGACCTCCGCCGCCCAGCTGCGCGCGAGCGCGATCAGCGCCGCCTTGGTCGCGGCGTACTGCCCGCGGCCGGGCAAGCCCTGCGCGACGCGGCTGCCGATGAACACCACGCGGCCGCTGCCGCGCGCGGCCATGGCGGGCACCAGGGCGTCGGCCAGCCGCGTGGCGGCGTCGACATGCAGGCGCCACATCAGTTCGCCGCCCGCGTGGTCCAGCCGGCCCAGCGGGCCGACGCGCAGCACGCCGGCCGCATGCACCAGCGCGTCGACAGCGCCCAGTGCGGCGGCGGCGCGCGCGATGCCTTCGGCATCCGACAGGTCCACCGTCGCGTGCGCGAAGCCCGCATGCGACAGCGTGGGGGCCGCAAGGTCGAGCCCGCTCACGCGCCAGCCCCGTTCCAGCAGGTGCGACGCGATGGCGCGGCCGATGCCGCCGCTGCTGCCCGTCACGACGGCGTGCGGGGTGGCCTCATTCGACACGGATGTTGCCCTCGGCGATGATCTTCTTCGAGCGCTCCATGTCGGCCTGCTGGAACTTGACGAAGTCGTCGACGCTGCCCGGTGTCAGCAGCAGCCCCTGTGCGTTCAGCGTCTCGCGCATGTCGGTGCCCAGGGCCTTGTTCACCTCGGCATTGAGCCGCTGCGTGATCGCCGGCGGCAGCTTGGCCGGCCCCCACAGCCCGTACCAGCTGTAGAACTCGTAGCCCGGAATGCTCTCGGCCACCGTGGGCACGTTCGGCAGGCTGGTGGCGCGGGYGGCCGAGGTGACGGCAACGACCCGCAGCATCCCGCTCTTGTGGTACTGCAGCGAGCCGAGGATCGGGTCGATGAAGCCGTCGATCTGCCCGCCGATCAGGTCCTGGAAGGCCGGTGCCGTGCCCTTGTACGGCACGATCAGGTAGTCGAGCCCGCCGCCCGCGCGCTTGAGCAGCTCGGTCGACAGGTGGCCCGCCGATCCGATCGAGCCCACCGCGAAGGTCATCTTGCCCGGGTGCGCCTTGGCGTACGCGATGAGCGACTTCACATCGGTGACCGGCAGGTTCTTGTTGATGGCCACCGACAGCGGCGCCTTCGCGACCAGCGCCACCGGCGTGAAGTCCCTGACGACCTCGTAGGGCACGGACTTCATCGTCATCGGTGCCGTCGTGAAGGTCGAGGCGTTGAACAGCAGCGTGTAGCCGTCGGCCGGCGCCTTCGACACCACGTCGGCGCCGATGACGCCGTTGCCCCCGGCCCGGTTCTCGACGATGAAGGACTGGCCGGTCTGTTCGCCGAGCTTCTGCGCGAGCAGCCGGCCGACGGTGTCGAGCGTGCCGCCCGGCGGAAACGGGATCACCATGCGCACCGGCCGGTTCGGCCAGGGCGGTGTCTGCGCGAAGCCGGGCGACACCGCGGCCAGTGCGAGGGCCGCGAGCGCTGTGCGCAGGAAATGGTTGCGTTGCATGTCTCTTGTCTCCTTCTGGTTCTGGGGAAGGCACCGGCGGCGCCGGGCCGGGCGCGCGTTCAGCGCTTCGACAGGCCGGCCTGCCGCACGGCGGCGCGCAGCGCTTCCATCTCGCGCGCGTTGGGTGCCTCGGTCGGCGGGCGCACCGTGGCGTTGTCGAGCACGCCGGCCAGGTACATGCCGCCCTTCATGCGCGCATGCGCTTCGCCGGTCGGTTCGCCGCCGCCGTACACGGCGTCCTTCAGCGGCGTGATGAGGGCCTGCACCGCCATCGCCTTCTTCAGGTCGCCGGCCTTCACGGCGTTCCACAGGTCGATGATCAGTTGCGGGATGAAGGTCGCGAAGCCGACCAGCGCGCCGTCCACGCCCTGCACCATCGAGGCCAGCAGGTACTCGTCGTGGCAGGTGAGGATCGCCTTGGACGGATCGGCCTCGCGGATGGCCTGGATGTCGCGGGCGTACTTGTTCATGTCGCGCTGCCCGACCTTGAAGGCCTGCAGGTAGGGCAGGCGCGCCAGCTCGGCCAGCAACTGCGACGAATAGGACGCACGTGTCCACGCCGGGTACACGTGGCAGACCAGGTCCAGCTCCGGCGCGGCGCGGTGGATGGCCTCGAAGTACTGCAGCGCATGGCCGGGCGTGAAGCCGAAGCGCAGCCAGTGGTGGGGCGGCATGACGTCGAGCGCGACGGCGCCCACGGCCTGCGCGGCGCGGGCGTGTTCGGCGGCCTCGGCCAGGCCTTCGCAGACGATGGACGAGATCACCGGCGTACGGCCGCGCAGCTCGTCGGCGACGATGCGGGTCACCTCGGCGCGCTCCGCGGGGGTGAGCGAGAACACCTCGCCGGTATGGCCGTTGGTCATGACCGCCACCACGCCGTCATGGCCTGCGAGCCACGAGGCCAGCTTGCGCAGGGCCGCCTCGTCGATGCGGTGGTCGGCCGTGAAGGGGCAGGAAATGGCGGGAATGATCCCGCGATAATTCGCGATGGAAGGCATGCTGTGTCTCCGTTGTGGTTCAAGGTGCAGGGATGCGTGCATCTTTGGCCGGCGAGGCATGCACCGTCCAATACTCCAATTGCATACAACTATTCAACTGCGCTGCGCATGGGCCCCGGCAACCGACCCCTCGACCTCGAATGGCTGGAAGATTTCCTGGCCCTGGCCGAGAGCGGCAATTTCTCGCGCGCGGCGCAGGCGCGCTCCATCGCTCAGCCTGCGTTCAGCCGGCATATCCGCGCGCTCGAGGAGTGGGTGGGCGTCGACCTCTTCGACCGCAGCGCGCACCCTGCGGCGCTGACGGCGGCGGGCAAGCGTTTCCAGCCCCTGCTGCAGGAGGTGCTGGCCGGCCTCGAAGCCGCCCGCATCAAGGCCCGGGCCGCGCACGACCTGGCCGCGGCGAGCCTGAGCTTCGCTGCCACGCACGTGCTGTCGCTGACCTTCTTTCCGCGCTGGCTGGGCAGCGTGGAGGCGCGGCTGAGCCTGGGACCGATCCAGACGATCTCGGACAGTTCGCAAGCCTGCGAAGACCTGATGCTGCAGCGCCGCGTGCAGTTCGTGCTGTGCCACGGCCATGCCGGTGCGCCCGGCCGGCTCGACGAAGCGCAATACCCCATGCGGCGTCTCAGCGAGGACGTGCTGGTGCCGGTCGCGGCGCCCGATGCGGACGGCGCGCCGCTGCATGCGCTGGGCGCGGATCAGGCGCCCTCGGTGCTGGGATACAGCGAGGCGTCCGGTCTGGGGCGGATCATGCGGGCGATCCAGGACAGCGAATTCGGCAAGGATTTCGTGCCGTCCCTCTCGGTGGTCTTCACGGCGCACCATGCTGCGCTGCTCAGGACCATGGCGCTCGAAGGGCGCGGACTGGCGTGGCTGCCGATGAGCCTGGTGACGGACGACCTGCGCAAGGGCGCGCTGGTCGATGCCGGTGCGGGCGGCTGGCGGGTGCCGGTGGACATCCGGCTGTATCGGCAGCTCGCCCATATGGCCCCGGTGGCCGAGGCGCTGTGGCAACTTGTCGGTGAGGGCGCGCCGGACGGCGAAGGCGTATCTTGCTGAGCTGTGTCGGCGCATGCTGTTGACCGGGATCCGTTGCGCTGAAGGAGGTGTTTCCGATGAACGAGCTCGAGCGACTGGAAGCCATGCTTCGTGCGCGGCCTGCATCACTCTCCAATGAGCAACGTCGCGCGGCGTACGAAGCCCTGGGAGACCTTTTTCCGCTGGCAGCGGACGTCCGTGTGGAACAGGTGGCGGCGCACGGCGTTCCCGCCGAATGGACGTCCACGCCCGTCGCGCGCACCAGCGAAGTCATCCTCTATTTGCACGGCGGGGGATATGCCTGGGGCTCACTGAAGAGCCACCGGCACCTCGCAAGCGAGGTGGGTCGCGCGGCGGCCATGAGAACGCTCGCCCTCGACTACAGGCGCGCGCCCGAGTTCCCGTTTCCGCAGGCCCTGGAAGATGCGGTCAGCGGATACAGATTTCTCATGGATTCCGGCTTCAAGCCCCGGCAGATCGCGGTCGCCGGCGATAGCGCGGGAGCGGGTCTGGCCGTGGCGTTGCTCGTGCGACTGAAGGAACTGGGCCTGCAGCAGCCAGCCTGCGCACTGCTTCTCTCGCCCTGGGTCGACATGACGGTGACCGCGGACAGCTACAGCCGCAACGCGAAGCGAGATCCGGTCCTCAACCGCGAGATCATGCAATTTCTGGCCGAGCAGTACCTGGGAAAGCGGCCAAGAGAGACGCCTCTTGCGTCGCCGGTTTTCGCCGATCTGAGCGGCATCGCGCCTTTGACGATCTTCGTGGGGGCCACGGAGTCCTTGCTGGATGATGCGATGGCACTCACCCGCGCAGCGGGTCTTGCCGATGTGAGCGTGCGGCTGGAAATTTGGCCCAAGATGTTTCACATCTGGCCCAACTACCACCAGGTGTTGGCGCAAGGCAGGCAAGGGGTCGACAGAGCCGGAAGGCTGCTGCGTGAAGCCGTGGATGCTGCTTCGAGCAGCGAAGGCTGAACTTCACAGCAACACTACTGGCCAAGGGGCTGTTAAACGCATCGGCATTCGGCGCCCATAATGCGCCTGCGACCACGCCAGAGGTCGCGTTCGAACCCAAGGCTCCGGGTCCCCTTGAAGCGAGCCAGCCATCTTGCCTTTCTGGCTTTCATGGGATGACACCATGAGCATATTGCAGATGTTTCTACCGGCATCCGAACCAGCGCGCAGCGAGGCCCTGGTGCAGCTGCGAAAGACACACCACCTGCCGCGCCACCTCGTGAGGGGCATTGCGCGCAAGGGGCTGGGCGAGCCCGGACCCGTCGTGCAGATCGGTCCACTGCAAAGCCAGCAACAGACATCGTCGCAGGACTTGCAGACACCCGCTGCGCCGGAGTAAGTGTTCCGCCGCTGAGCTCGGTCTGGCTGACAGTCGCGCTCAGTGCGCCGCCGCCTCGGCAATCACCTTCGTCACCGCATCGGGCTGCGACGTCATCACCACGTGCGACGCACCCTTGACCACCACGGTCTTCACCGCCTTCGCGCGCTCGGCCATGAAGGCCATCGCCGCAGGCGGAATGTTCCTGTCGCGATCACCGTAGACGAACCACGAGGGCACCGACTTCCAGGCCGGCGCCTCGGCCGGCTCGTTCAGCGCGGCCTCGGCGATGGGGCGCTGTCCCACGGCCATCAGGCGCGCCTTCCCGAGCGGCACGTCGGCCGCGAACTGGGCGGGGAACTCGTCCTGCTGGATGTACAGGTCCTTGCCGCCGTCGGCCAGCGGCCCCGCCGGGGCGAGCGTCGGGCCGAGCGTGCTGCCCGGGAATTTCCCGGTGAGGCCGATCGCCGTCTCGCCGGCTTCGGGCGCGAATGCAGCCACGAAGACCAGCGCCTTCACATTGGCCTTTCCGCTGGCGGCCGCCGAGATGACCGAGCCGCCGTACGAATGGCCGACGAGAACGACCGGTCCCTTGACCGAATCGACGATGCTGGCGACGGCRGCGGCATCGAACTTGGGCCCGCGCAGCGGGTTCGCGGCGGCGATCACTCGGTAGTGCCGAGCCTGCAGGCCCCGCACCACGCCGTCCCAACTGGACGAATCCGCGAACGCCCCGTGCACGAGCACGACCGTGGGCCTGGACGGCTGCGCGGCCGCGACCGGCTGTGCGAAGGATTGCAGCGGCACGAGGGCGGCCAGGCCGGCAGCACTGGCGATCAGGGCCATGCCGATGCGGCGGGAGAACTTTGTCATGACGATCTTTCCTTGGTTCGACGTTGAGAAAACAAAAGGTCGGCTGAAAACCAACGACGTCGAATCTAGGAGCGGCACGCCGGCCGGCCGGCCTTCTCTGTATGCGCGTGTGTCCGGGGTTCGCCTTGCGACATTACTTTGCAAAAAACGACCTGCGCCCCGGCGAGCGCCTGCGATTGAAATTTAGTGTGGACGAAGCCGCCTCAGATACAGAGGCATACGCAAGCCGATCGCCAGGCCGCCTCCTCGCCGAACAATCGCGCCGTGACCGAGGGAGCGCTGTAAGCGGCCCCTGGTGCGTTTTCTTCAATCACTTCGGATTCCAGGAGAGTTCAATGACCGCTTCCCGACAGTTGCCCCGCCGCTCGTTCCTCGGCAAGGCGGCGCTCGGCATCGCCGCCGCCCAGCTGACTTCGATCGTGCCCGCTTTCGCTCAATCCACCGGCACGGGCAGCGCCAAGCGCCTCGAGCCGCTCAAGCGCATCGAGGCCGGCAGCCTCAGCATCGGGTATTTCGAGGCAGGGCCGTCCGACGGTGCCCCTGTGATTCTTCTTCACGGCTGGCCCTACGACATCCACATGTTCGTCGACGTCGCGCCGCAGCTTGCCGCCGCGGGCTTTCGCGTCATCGTGCCGTATCTGCGCGGGTACGGCACCACCCGCTTCCTGTCGGCCGACACGCCGCGCAACGGGCAGCAGTCGGTGGTCGCCGTCGACATCATCGCGCTGATGGATGCGCTGAAGATCCAGGCCGCCACCGTTGCCGGCTGCGACTGGGGCGCGCGCACGGCGTGCATCATGGCCGCGCTGTGGCCGGAGCGCGTGAAGGCGCTGGTGTCGGTCAGCGGCTACCTGATCGGCAGCCAGGAGGCCGGCAAGATCCCCCTGCCGCCGCAGGCCGAGTTGCAGTGGTGGTACCAGTACTACTTCGCGACCGAGCGCGGCCGCGCGGGTTACGAGAAGAACCGCCACGACTTCGCCAGGCTCATCTGGCAGATCGCATCGCCGAAGTGGAACTTCGATGCGGCCACGTTCGAGCGCAGCGCCGTGGCATTCGAGAACCCCGACCACGTGGCCATCACGGTCCACAACTACCGCTGGCGCCTCGGCCTGGCCGACGGCGAGGCGAAGTACCAGGCGCTGGAGAACCGGCTCGCCAAGGCGCCGGTGATCGGCGTGCCGACCATCACGCTCGAAGGCGACGCCAACGGCGCGCCGCATCCGGATCCCAGCGCCTATGGGAAGAAGTTCTCGGGACGCTACGAGCATCGGCTGGTCAGCGGCGGCATCGGCCACAACCTGCCGCAGGAAGCGCCCGAGGCCTTCGCGAAGGCCGTGATCGACGTGGCGCGTGGGTGAGCCAGCCGGCCCGCCGTGCTGGCCGTGGGCGAGGGCGTCGACGGCTTCGACATCGGCCAGCGTGTGGCCTTGGGTCTGCGCGCCCGGCAGCTATGCGGAGAAGATCGCCATTCCGGCCAGCTTCGCTGGCGCCCATCCCCGACGGTATCGACGACAAGACCGCCGCGTCGATACGCCGGAACTGTTGCGCACGCACTCGGCGCGGCTGTTCGGCTGGATCGCCGAAGGCAAGCTGAAAGTCCATATCGGCGGTGTCTATCCGCTGGCCGATGCCGCCAAGGCCCACGCCGATATGGCAAGCCGCGCGACCACCGGCAAGCTGCTGCTGATGCCCTGATGCCGAAGCAAAGAAAAACCCGCTACGCTGGGGAAACGTGCGGGTTCTGAGGCGGAGTGAGACGCTGTGAGTCGGTCTCGTGGTGCCTTCGACAGGAACCGAAAGACCTGCTACGGGCCACGCCAGTATTGGATTTTTTCTTTTTCTAGTTGGAAGATACCGACAAAAATACCGGCAAACGGCACGGCGTTGCTCATGCGCAACGCCATTCGCCTGCCACGTTTCCGCCGCACAAGAAGCCGCCGCCGAGCCCTCTAGGGCCTGTTTTCCGTTGAGGAATGGCAGCCGCACACACACAGCGGAAAAACCTGCCAGCGGGCCTCCTAGAGGCAGGCCGAGCCATTGCCGGGCAGCGTGAGCGCACGGCTCAACATAGCGATGTACACGAGGCACAGCCCCAGGCAGCACGCTGCCCGGTGTCCTCCGAGTAAATCAGCTGCTGGAAGTGGTCGCGCCGGCCGAGAACCGGCGCGGCCTAGTACGGGCGGTCACGCTTCGCGCTGGCCCGCCCGAGGTTCGCCTCGTCCGTGCGCGTTCAAAGGCACTTTGATTGACAGCCTTGCTTTTCCTTGCGTGCGCGACAAATTTCACGGACGCGAGCAACACGTCTTGTTACGATCTCTTGGACATTCAAAAATCGGCCCCAACATGCGAACCCTCGTCGTACCCATAACGCTTCTTTTGGTGTCTGGCTGTGCACCAATGGTGTGGAACAAGCCGGGCGCATCACAGGACGATTTCAGCCGCGACAGATATACGTGCATGCAGGACTCCCAACAGCGGGTATCCGGAGCTGTGGTGAACCAGTTCGGAGGCTACTCAACGAACGAAGTGATCACAAATCCCAACATCTTCCGAGCATGCATGAATGCAAACGGGTGGTACCTCCAGCAGCAGAATCAGGTGCAACCTCAGACAGCATCAGTTCCGCCGCTAGTCCAATCGGCGCGAGCGGCACGGGTTGAGAAAACCAACGAAGAGAAGCTACGAGAATTAAATGCCCAAGTGGTAGCTGAGGCCAAGGCCATGTGCCAACGTCAGGAGTACGAGGTCATCACCGCCAAGTCTGCGTGTGCTACTGGTGACATGAAACCAGAACAGCTTGCGGACACTTCGAAACTGCGCGAGGCGGATAAGGTCGCGTTTCTCAAGATGCGCGGCGAAATGGAAGCACGCGAGCGCCGCTTGATTTCAGGTACGCAGATTTGGGGACAGACAGTCAGCGTTCCTTGGTCCAATGCCATGGAACGAGCGGCGGCCAGTTCTGCCGATAACGCTCGGGCTTTGTACGGCGGCAGGGTGACTTGGGGCGAATTCAACAGGCGGCGTGTTGAGATTTCGAAGACGTACCGAGACGAGTACACGAAGATCATGGCTTCGAAGTAGCCAAACGCCTTTTAAGTCAGGCGTGGCGTCGGGTGCCCGAGCGGCACAGTTCGCGACGTAGGACTGCACTCGACGGCCGGTCTGTGCGGGTCCAGGCGGCCTTAATCATCATTGGTGTTCGCTTGCTGCTGCGCCTTGGCGGCGGCCCAGTCCTCGGGCAGCATGACGCCACCCATCGTCATGACGGCGGTGGCGTTGTTCGCAGTGAGGTCAGTGCGATGATTGTGCTCGGTGGAGATCGGCGCACCCGGGCCCAGCAGTCGGGCACGGCGCATCATGGTGTCCAGCGCCGACCTCGGCACCACCAGAGGAGACCCACATGAACGACTGGCGTGAACGAATTCAAGCCTGTGGTGATGCCGCGTTGGCCGCAGCCCTAATTGCAAGCATCGAGAACCTGTTCGCGCATGACGCGCAAATTCTCGACGTCAACGCCCACGAGAACACCATTGCGGCACACCTCATGGCATATCTCCGCTCGCGGGCTCCAGTTGCTCCTGATGGCGAACCCTGGCATGTCGACTTTGACTACAACCGTCAAGGCGTTCGGGTCAAGAAAATCTACGGCGAGCAGAATGTCCGGCCGGATGTCATCGTGCATCGGCGGAACACCGACACGCTGAACTACCTTGCCATTGAAATGAAGAAAGGCTCGTCATCAGAGGTGGACCAAGGCGATATCGACAACCTGCATGCCTATCGATTGCATCTCAAGGCTGGCGGCCTGGCGTACACGCACGCGCTCTTCCTGCGATTCGGCGTTCAAGAAGATGCCGGCAAAGTCACCTGCGTTGTCTGGGTGTAGAGCGCAGATCTCGGACTCTGTAGGTTTAGCTGCTGCGCCTTGGCCGCGGTGGCCCAGTCCTCGGGCGTCATGACCCCACTCACCACCAGCACGCCCTCGTTCTGCGTGGCGAGATCGGTGCGGTTCTCGGTCCGCACCGACGCGTCCAGGCCGAGGAGGCGTGCGCGCCGCGTCATGATGTTGAGCGCGGCGCCGAGCGCCGCGAGGTCACCGCGGCAGGCGTTGATGTAGACCGGGATGAACATGGCGTCAAGTCGCCCAAGCTCCAGCTTTCGAACGTTGTCGGTGGGCTCCTGCAGCATGCGCCTGAGGGCGCTCTCCACGGCGCTCCACGCGGTCTGCGAACTGCGCATGCCGAGTCTCTCTGCGATCTCCGCGTAGGTCAGGCCCATCTTGCGGTAATGAAGCGCCTTCACCTGCTGTTCAACGGCTTCGAGGCGCCGCCGGCTGTGCTGGCTTTCGCCGGGTCGATTCTTCGCCCTGCGCTTGGGCTTGACGGCGGCCAGCGAATTGCCGGCCGCGGCCGGAACGTCGGTATTGGCCATGGTTCAGGCCTCGTCCCGCACCGCCATGACCTCGCCCCTGGCGGTGCGCCACAACGAATAGCCGTCGGGTGGAGGTGCCCAGCCGGCGGGCAGGTCAATCAGCGCGCCACCACGGATGCGTGCGAAGTCAGCGAACGGCAAGCGCTCCATGTGGAAAGCCGCATCGGGGACGGCGGTGCCGTCAGCGCGGAAGCGATAGGTGACAACCTTCATGGCTCACTCTCTTTCAGTATGGACTGGTAATTTACGTAGTGGTGTGCAGAATCTGCAGGCGGTCGCCACGCCCTCGATCTCTGCTTGAAAATGGGCCAGGCCCGCTTGGCCATTGGCTTCGCGGCTGATTTGCCGATCCGCTGACGCTGCAGTTTCTGCAGCCGGCTGAGGGACGTTGACTCCAGAAAGTGCAGCGTCGATTGGTCCCGTCGCTGCACTTTCTGCAGCTACACAGTGCACTTGCTGCAGCGCTGTTTTTTTTCTCGGCGTCGATGCTGCAGACACCACGCACCTGGCGTCGGTCAGAGTCTTGAACGCCTTGAATTCGCAAGTTGCCTTGTATGCTTCGACCCCGAGGTCCGGGCGCTCCAGCACGGGGAGGTCGGTGAATCGATAGAGGTTGCAGAATTTCGAGCCGCGAGCTATTCCGATGGTCTGCCTCGTTTTGCGCAGCAGGCCGACAGCTTCGAGCTGGCGCAGCGCCTTGGCGAGCGTCGTCGAACTCGCCCAGCCGCGATGCTTCAGCACAGACAATGCCGCGTCGATGTTGCCGTTGTTGGTGCTTCGCACGCGGGAGCGCAGATCCAAGAACAAGGCTCGTGCGGTCCAGTCCAGCGCAATGAAGGCGGGGCTGTTCAGCAAGGACAGATCGATCCGGATATGGGCCGCGACCGGGCCCGGGCGCTTGTCTCGGCCCATTTCTATTGCCGCTCCGTGTCTGCACCCACGCCGCAGAGCCTCACGCCCTCTGCCGCGAGGTACGGATGCGCCTCGGCCGAGGCTGCGTCTTCAGACACTGCCAGCGCGTTCGACACAGACTCGACGCGCATGCGTGCCTCCTCGACCTCCCGCATTCGCTGCGCCGCCTTGATGCGCCCCCGCATGGCCTGCCGTTCGGCGTTGCTCAGGTCGTCTTCGGCCTTTGCGCACCAGTTTTGCGTTTCGCCGGTGCGCCAGTTGCCAAACACGCCAGTTGGCACGCCGTCGAGGTACAACACATACCAGCCGGCATCGTCGCCGCGTTTGCCGACAGGGCTGGAATGGTGAAGCTTGCCGTCGGCGTGGAGCGGGACCGGCGGCGTCAGGCCGGCTGCTTCCATCGCACTCAGGAATTGATCGATGGCGCTCATGGCGTACCGCCTTCGGCGCGTCTGGCAATAAATTCCTCGACGGCCGCGGCATCCCAGACAGTGACGGATTCGCCGAGCTTGAACGGCTTCGGAAATTTCCCCTCACGAACCCACCGCCAAACGGTTGCGGGGCTGACGGGCAGCAGCCCGGCCCTGTCCTTGGTGGTTGCCAGGTCTGCAACCCGAATAACACGCTGTGCCACTCAACACCCCTTGAAAATGCGCCATGGCGCGACAGGAGTGACTGTGGAGACCGCAAGGACTTTAGTGAATTACCAGTGCGCCGCACCGGCTAGCCCATGCCGGGCACCGGCTAGGACGGATCGGGGGTTTTTCGCAGCGCTCTTCGCGCCGCAGAGAATGACATTCCCAGTGCTGCGCATTCCTCCTCCGCGCATCGATCACGGCTTGAATATTTGCCACTGGCCCATGCTGTTTTTATGGCTTCAGCTTTGTCCCGAGCGCCACCGGGGCTGTTGTGCCGATGATCAGCGGCGTCCTTCGCCCTCTTTGACGCTTGCCGCTTGTAGGCCCTGAATCCCGCTGCAGCCGCCTGGCGCAGCCACCTCGGCACCGCCGCTTCCCACTCCGCAGCCATTTCCTTCAGCAACGCCGCCCTCTTGCGATCGCTTTCCCCCGATTCGATCAACATAGTCGATGCTTGCTGATGCTGCTCGCTCAATTTAGCGTACAAGGCCTGAAGATGATCAAACACGACCTTGTGCACGGCGAAGAGCAAAGTCGCCTGTTCATACGTCATATTCCGACGTGCCCATGCGGTCAAAATCTGGATCTGCTCGTCAAGTTGTTCTTTGTCGATCATGCGTCCACTATCCGTCGGCTTCCCGCTGATCGCGTCGATGGCCCCAGGTCATGATGAGGTACCGGAAGGTATCAATGCTACCGACGCGAACGCTTTGCTTGCTGCGCGCCACTCATCTCGGCAAACCCAGAGCTTCGAAGCTTGGTCCGCTGACCTCGCCAGCGCACTGGCTTGGCAAAAATTACTTCTTCGCTTTGCGCAGCGGGATCACTTCTGCACCGATTCGCAGCTTGTCGAGATAGTCGGCCCACCGTTGCATCATGGCCCGCCGTGCGGGCAGATGCGCCGTGCGGTTGTAGGCTCGTCCATTCGGGTCCTTCACCATGTGGGCAAGCTGATGCTCAATCAGGTCGGTGCGCTCCTCCAGCACTTCATCCATGATGGTGCGGGCCATGGCCCGGAACCCGTGGGCGGTCATCACGTCCTTGGCGTAGCCCATGCCGCGCAACGCCGCGTTGATGGTGTTCTCGCTCATGCAGCGCTCACCGGTGCGGATGCTGGGGAACACATACCGGCCGTGCCCGGTGAACGGCTGCAGAGCCCGCAGAATGTCCACAGCCTGCCGTGACAACGGCACCAGGTGCTCAACCTTCATCTTCATCTTGGCGGCAGGGATGCGCCACTCGGCGGCGTCGAGGTCCATCTCGGCCCACTCCGCGGCGCGCAATTCGCCCGGGCGGACGAACACCAGCGGCGAAAGCTTCAGCCCCGCCACGGCGCAGGGATGGCCCGCATAGGCGTAAATAGAGCGCATGAGCTGACCCACCTGCTTGGGCTCCGTGATGGCGGCGTAGTTGGCCTTCTTGACCGCCACCAGCGCTCCCCTCAGGTCGGTGGTCACGTCGCGCTCAATCACCCCCACGGCGACGGCATAGCGGAACACCTGCGAGCAAATCTGAACGATCCGATGGGCGCTCTCGTGAATACCTCGCGCCTCCATCCGGCGGGCGACCTTGTCGAGCACGTCCTTGGCTTTGATGCTGGCAATGGGCAGCTTCCCGATGAACGGAAACACGTCTTTCTCAAGCCAACTCGTGACCTTGGCCTGCGTGATCGCGGCGCGCTTGCTGGAGGTCTTGGTCAGCCACTCCCTCGAAACGGCCTCGAAGCTGTTCGCTGCAGCGTCGGCTTTCGCCCGCTTTTCCTCGTGCTTGGCGATGCCAGGATCAATCCCATCTGCCAGTTGTTCGCGGGCCTTGTCGCGCCGTTGGCGGGCCTTGGCGAGCGTCACGCTGGGGTAGACGCCCAACGCCAAGGTCTTGCGCTTGCCGTGAATGCTGTAGTCCAGGCGCCAGTATTTGCCCGGCGCCTTGACCAGCAAGTACATGCCGCCGCCATCGGCATATTTGTCGCCGATGGCTTTGTCGGTGGCCTTTACCTGCCGAACGAAAGTGTCTGTCAGTGCCATCGCTGCTCCTTGACGGTATTCCGTTGCCGGTGTTCCGAAAATACCGTCAAAAATAACGGTATTTCTCTGCGATGTGATGCTACGCCGCGACACGGCTTGAGGCAAAGAAAAACCCGCTACGCTAGGGAAACGTGCGGGTTTTGATGCTTGGTGAGACGCCGTGAACCGGGTCCTTGGTGCCTTCGACAGGAATCGAACCTGTATCTGAGTCTTAGGAGGACCCCGTTCTATCCATTGAACTACGAAGACGCATCGCGCGAGGGGCTCAATCAATGCCCGGCCGGCCAAGGCTGCCGGTGCGCGTCGTGATTTTATAGGGTTCCGGCGACCGCCCGGTTGCGGCCCCCAAAGCCCGGCAGCGCGGGCTAACCCCGATACGAAATCTCCGGGAAGTTGACCGCGGTCAAGTTGGCGCTTGGCGCCGGCGCGCAACATCCGCCTGTTCGCATCTCCGCTCAGATCCAAGAAGAAAAAAGGGCGAACCCTACACAGACAGGAGACAACATGATGATGAAGAGCCTCGTTTCGCACGCCCGCAGCTGTCGTGCGAAAGTCTTCGCCGCGGCCATGCTCGCGCTGGGGGGCACCACACCCGCCCTCGCTTGGGAACCCACCAAACCCGTGGAGTTCGTGATCCCCGCCGGCACCGGCGGAGGCGCGGATCAGATGGGGCGGCTGCTGCAGGGTATCGTCATCAAGTACAAGCTCATGAAAGAGCCGCTCATCGTCGTCAACAAGTCGGGCGGCGCGGGCGCCGAGGGCTTTCTCGCGGTGAAGGACGCCAAGGGCGATCCGCACAAGATCGTCATCTCGCTGTCGAACCTGTTCACCACGCCCATGGCCACCGGCGTGCCCTTCAACTGGAAGGACATGACGCCGGTCGCGATGATGGCGCTCGACCAGTTCGTGCTCTGGACCAA
Source organism: Variovorax sp. P4_B10 (assembly GCF_056402375.1). Lineage (NCBI taxonomy): Bacteria > Pseudomonadati > Pseudomonadota > Betaproteobacteria > Burkholderiales > Comamonadaceae > Variovorax > Variovorax sp. P4_B10. The sequence continues at coordinate 36,359 of NZ_JBFUHN010000046.1, forward strand.
CGTCGACGCCCCCTACAAGACCGCCAACGAGTACATCGCGGCGGCCAAGGCGGCGGGCCCGAACAAGTTCAAGATGGCCGGCACCGGCTCGAAGCAGGAAGACCAGATCATCACCGTGGCGCTTGAAAAAGCCACCGGCACCAAGTTCATCTACGTGCCCTTCAAGGGCGGCGGCGAAGTGGCGGTGCAGCTGGTGGGCGGCCACGTGCACTCCACCGTGAACAACCCGATCGAGGCGGTCGCCCAGTGGCGCGCCGGCAAGCTGCGCGCGCTGTGCGTGTTCGACGACGAGCGCATGCCGTTCAAGGCCAAGGTCACCGAGACCCAGTCGTGGAACGACGTGCCCACCTGCAAGGAAGCGGGCGTGCCGACCAAGTACACGATGCTGCGCGGCATCTTCATGCCGGCCGGCGTGACGCCCGACCAGCTCGCGTTCTACGTGGACCTGCTGACCAAGGTGGCGGCCACGCCGGAGTGGAAGGAATACATGGAGAAGGGCGCCTTCAACCCGACCTTCATGACCGGGAAGCCCTTCGCCGATTGGCTCACCACCGCCGAAGCCACGCACCGCACGCTGATGTCCGACGCGGGCTTCCTCGCGAGCAGCAAGTAGGCAAGTAAGCAAGCAGCTTCGGCCACAGGCGGCATCGCGCGCCGGCTGGCCGATGGATCGCCAGGCAACGCCCGGCCGCATGGCCGAGGCCGCTGCATTCCACTCACTTTCATTGACGACGGGGGCTCCATGGAGCACGAAGAAATTTCCGATGGACAGGCGCGTTCGGGCGTCGCCACGTATGTGGTCGAAGCGGTGGTGGCGCTGCTGCTGCTGGTCATCGGCCTGGTGGTGGTCTTCGAGGCCCGCAAGCTGGGCGCGGGCTGGACCAGCGACGGGCCGGGGTCGGGGTACTTCCCCTTCTTCATCGGCGTGATCATCACCATCTCGGGCGCGGGCATCCTGTACCGGGCGCTGCTGGGCAGGAACAGGAACACCGAGGTCTTCGTCGATTCGGTGCAGCTCAAGCGCGTGCTGTCGGTGCTGCTGCCGGCCACGGTGTATGTGCTGGCCATCACCTTCGCGGGCCTGTATGTCGCATCGGCGATCTACATCGCGCTCTTCATGATCGTGCTGGGCAAGTACTCGTGGGTGAAGAGCGTGATCGCCGCGCTGGCGGTCAACACGGTCTTCTTCTGCATGTTCGAGGTGTGGTTCAAGGTGCCGCTGTTCAAAGGCGCGCTCGACCCCCTGCGGTTCCTCGGCTACTGAACTCACGGAGCACAGCGAAATGGACGAAATCAGCGCCCTGATGCAGGGCTTTGCAGTGATCCTGACCCCGATGAACATCGCCCTGATGTTCGTCGGGATCATCCTGGGCGTGCTCATCGGCGTGCTGCCGGGGCTGGGCGGTGCCAACGGGGTGGCGATTCTGCTGCCCCTCACGTTCACGATGTCGCCGACCTCGGCCATCATCATGTTGTCGTGCATCTACTGGGGTGCGTTGTTCGGCGGCGCCATCACCTCGATCCTGTTCAACATCCCGGGCGAGCCCTGGTCGGTGGCCACCACCTTCGACGGCTATCCGATGGCCCAGCAGGGCAACGCCGGCGCTGCGCTGACGACAGCCTTCACTTCCTCGTTCGTGGGGGCCTTCATCGCGGTGGTGATGATCACCTTCCTTGCGCCGCTGGTGGCCAAGTTCGCGCTCAAGTTCGGCTCACCCGAGTTCTTCGCGGTGTACCTGCTGACCTTCTGCAGCTTCGTCGGCATGGGCAAGGGGTCGCCGTTCAAGATCCTCGCGTCGATGGCGCTTGGCTTCGCGCTGGCCTCGGTCGGCATGGACACCGTGACCGGCCAGCTGCGCCTCACCTTCGGGCAGCCCGAGCTGATGCGCGGCTTCGACTTCCTGATTGCGGTGATCGGCCTGTTCGGCATCGGCGAGATCCTGCTGTCGATGGAGGAGGGCCTGAAGTTCTCCGGCAAGAGCGCGAAGATCGATCCGAAGGTGGTGCTGCAGACCTGGAAGCAGCTGCCGCAGTACTGGGTGACCTCGCTGCGCAGTTCGCTGATCGGCATCTGGATGGGCATCACGCCGGGCGGCGCGACGCCGGCCTCATTCATGGCCTACGGCCTGGCCAAGAAGATGTCGAAGCGCGGCTCCAAGTTCGGCACTGGTCAGATGGAAGGCGTCGTGGCGCCCGAGACCGCGGCGCATGCCGCCGGCACCAGCGCGCTGCTGCCGATGCTGGCGCTGGGCATTCCCGGGTCGCCGACCGCCGCGGTGCTGCTGGGCGGGCTGCTGATCTGGGGCCTGCAGCCGGGGCCGCTGCTGTTCGTCGAGCAGAAGGACTTCGTCTGGGGCCTGATCGCCAGCATGTACCTGGGCAACATCGTGGGCCTGATCGTGGTGCTGAGCACCGTGCCGCTGTTCGCGTCGATCCTGCGCATTCCGTTCTCGATCATCGCGCCGGTGATCATCGTGATCTGCGCGATCGGCGCCTACACCGTGCACAACGCGATGCTCGACATCTGGTTCATGCTCGGCTTCGGCGTGGTGGGCTATCTCTTCAAGAAGCTCGACTTCCCGCTGGCGCCACTGGTGCTCGCGCTGGTGCTCGGCGACAAGGCGGAAGACTCGTTCCGCCAGGCCATGCTGGTCTCGCAGGGCGACGTGATGATCATGTTCTCGAACCCGCTGGTGGGCGGCATCACGACGCTGGCCCTGGTGCTGCTGTTCTGGCCGCTGATCTCCAAGGCGCTGGCGCTGGTCAAGCCCAAGAAGCCCGACGAGTTTGCCGTCGAGCGGCCGGTGGACTGAGCGAGAACGACAAGGAGCACACGACATGCCAGTGATCGCACTGACCCAGGAGATGGGTTCCCTCGCGAAAGACGTTTCGCTGAAGCTCGCCGAGGCGCTCTCGCTCGCCGTCATGCGCCACGAGGTCATCGACCACGTGGCCGACAAGATGCAGGTGCCCAAGAGCTTGATCGGCCGCCTGCGCGGCGGCAAGGCCGGGTTGCTGGAGCGCCTGACCACCGACCAGCGCAGCGTCGCCCTCTACACGGCGGACGAGCTGTTCGCACTGGCCGACCGCGGCAACGTGGTGCTGCGCGGCTGGGGCGCCACCTGCCTGCTGAGGCCGGTGCCGCACGTGGTGTGCGTGCGCATCACGCGCTCGCTCGAGAAGCGCGTCGAATGGCTGATGGGCGACCTCGAAACCGACGACGCCGCGTTCGCGGAAGCCGAGATCCGCCGCAGCGACCAGGCGCACGCAGCGCGCATGCATGCGCAGTTCGGCGTGACCTGGGGCGACCCGGTGCTCTACGACCTGGTGCTCAACACCGACCGGGTGACGGTCGACAGCTGCGTCGAGCAGATCCGTCAATTGGTGCAACGGCCCGAGTTCGCGGAGACGCCCGAGTCGCGCGCGCTGCTCAAGAACATGGCGCTGCAGGCGCGCGTGAAAGCGGCGTTGAAGGAGCAGGCGGAGACGAGCGACATCCGCGTGACGGTCGATGTGAACCAGGGGGAGGTGGTCCTGCGCGGGATCGTCTTGAACTCCGAAGAGCGCGCGCAGACCGAAGCGGTGGCGGCTGCAGTGACCGGCGTCACGGGCGTGCACAACCAACTGCGCCTGATGGCAACTTCCCGCCGCTTTGCATCCGCCAAGCAGACATGATTTCGGCGAGCAATCCCTGTCTTGCTCCCTCTCCCGCTTGCGGGAGAGGGCTGGGGTGAGGGGAGGGCGCTCGATGAGGCGCCGCGTCGTGATGAGGGCCGCTGCACCCTCACCCCAACCCTCTCCCGCAAGCGGGAGAGGGGGCCAACCCCCAACCCCCAAAGCCGCGCTTAGATCTTTCCGCGCTTGCGAAGCCGACTAAGGGTTTCCGCGGAGAGGTTGAGATACGAGGCCAGTTCCTTGCTCGGAATCCKGTCCTCGAGCTCCGGGTGCTTGCGCATGAACCGGTGCACGCGCCCCGGCGCATCCAGCAGATGCAGCGTGATCGTGTGCGCCATGATCTCGCTCATTCCCTTCATCACCAGGTACTCGAACAGTTCCTTGGTTTCCGGGTGCCGGTTGAGGAAGGTGATCCATTCCTTCAGCGGCAGGCTCGCCACGCGGGCCTTGGTGACGCACACGATGCCGTAGGGCGTCGGCGTGCCCAGCCGCAGTGCCGCATAGCTGGTTTCCATGTCGTGCTCGTCCGCGAAGCGCAGGATCATTTCCTTGCCCTCCGGGTTGCTCACGACCCGCTTGAGGATGCCGTCGAGGATGAAGTATTGCTCCATCTCGCGCACGCCCTGGTGCAGGAGAAAGTCGCCCTTGTTGCCGTCCACGATGACGAGATGGGTTTCCAGCTCGGCGCGGTCGCTCTCGCTCAGGTCCTTGAGCAGGACGTTCTGCCGGAGCTGCGCGCGAATGATGTTCTTCTCCGGGTGGTTTTCCAACAACGTCATGGGTCCCGTCTTGCTCGAATTCGCAACAACAACTTCTGGTTCGTCTGGCCGGTGCCGTTTTCCGGAAAGTTGACCGAGGTCAACGCCCGAAAGCATGCCCCCGAATCATAGTCCCGGCTCGGGCCTCGGCCATTCACCCAAGCAGAAGGAGAGACATGTCTTCAGTAAGAACGGACAAAGAGGCATCCACGACCCTGGACGACGCCCTCAAGCCCACGAACCGGGCCGTTGACGGCGATGCGGTCGTGCGAGCCCTCAAACCAGTCACGGACGACGCAGCGGCGCTGGAAACGATCGACGGCTTCCACCTGGTCATCGATGCGCTGAAGCTGAACGACATCGACACCATCTTCGGCCTCCCCGGCATTCCGATCACCGACCTGACGCGCATGGCGCAGGCCGAGGGCCTGCGGGTCATTTCTTTCCGCCATGAGCAGCACGCCGGCAACGCCGCAGCGGCCGCCGGCTTCCTGACGCAAAAGCCGGGCATCTGCCTGACGGTGTCGGCCCCCGGCTTCCTCAACGGCCTGACCGCGCTGGCCAACGCCACCACCAACTGCTTCCCGATGATCCTGATCAGCGGGTCGAGCGAGCGCGAGATCGTCGACCTGCAGCAGGGCGACTACGAAGAGATGGACCAGCTCGCGATCGCCAAGCCGCTGTGCAAGGCCGCCTTCCGCGTGCTGCATGCCGAGGACATCGGCGTCGGCATCGCACGGGCGATCCGCTCGGCGCTTTCGGGCCGCCCCGGCGGCGTGTACCTCGACCTGCCGGCCAAGCTGTTCGCGCAGACCATGGATGCGGTCAAGGGCAGGAACTCGCTCATCAAGGTGGTCGACCCCGCACCGCGCCAGATCCCTGCACCCGATGCCGTCAAGCGCGCACTCGACCTGCTCAAGGGCGCGAAGAAGCCGCTGATCCTGCTGGGCAAGGGCGCCGCCTATGCGCAGGCCGATGCCGACATCCGCGCGCTGGTCGAGAAGACCGGCATTCCCTACCTGCCGATGTCGATGGCCAAGGGCCTGCTGCCCGACACGCATGCGCAGTCGGCCGCGGCGGCGCGCTCGTACGTGCTGCAGGAAGCCGACGTCGTGATGCTCGTCGGCGCGCGCCTCAACTGGCTGCTCTCGCATGGCAAGGGCAAGACCTGGGCGCAGGACAAGGGCGCGAAGCAGTTCATCCAGATCGACATCGCGCCGACCGAGATCGACAGCAACGTGGCCATCGCCGCGCCGGTGATCGGCGACATCGGCTCCTGCGTCGCGGCGCTGCTCGCGGGTGTCGATGCCAAGTGGGCCAAGCCGCCGGCCGAATGGACCGGTGCCATCGCCGAGCGCAAGGACAAGAACCTGTCGAAGATGGCCGTCACGCTGGCCGCCCGGCCTTCGCCGATGAACTTCCACAGCGCGCTCAGCGTGATCCGCGACCAGGTGAAGGCACGGCCCGATGCCATCGTCGTCAACGAAGGCGCCAACACACTGGACTTCGCGCGCAGCATCGTCGACATGTACGAGCCGCGCAAGCGCCTCGACGTGGGCACCTGGGGGATCATGGGCATCGGCATGGGCTTCGCCGTCGCCGCCGCGGTGGTCACCGGCAAGCCCGTGATCGCGATCGAGGGCGACAGCGCCTTCGGCTTCAGCGGCATGGAAGTGGAGACCATCTGCCGCTACAACCTGCCGATCTGCATCGTCGTCTTCAACAACAACGGCGTCTACCGCGGCACCGACGTGAACAGCAGCGGCACCGCCGACGTGGCGCCCACCGTGTTCGTCAAGAACGCGCGCTACGACAAGCTGATGGAAGCCTTCGGCGGCATCGGCGTCAACGCCACCACCGCCGACGAGCTGCAGAAGGCCCTCGCCGAGGCCGTCGCCTCCGGCCGCCCGACCCTGATCAATGCCGTCATCGACGAGACCGCGGGCACCGAAAGCGGCCGCATCACCAGTCTGAACCCCAGCACGGCGAAGAAGAAGTAATCCAAGTCCATCCAGGAGATATCACATGAGCAGTATCAAACCCCTCAACGGCATCAAGATCATCGACTTCACGCACGTGCAAGCGGGCCCTGCCTGCACGCAAATGCTGGCCTGGTTCGGCGCCGACGTGATCAAGGTCGAGCGCCCCGGCGCCGGTGACGTCACGCGCAGCCAACTGCGCGACATCCCGAACGTCGACGCGCTGTACTTCACCATGCTGAACAGCAACAAGCGCTCGATCACGCTGGACACGAAGAAGCCCGAAGGCAAGGCCGTGCTGGAGAAGATGATCAAGGAATCGGATGTGCTGGTCGAGAACTTCGGCCCCGGCGCGCTGGACCGCATGGGCTTTACCTGGGAACGCATCCAGGAGTTGAACCCGAAGATGATCGTCGCCTCGGTCAAGGGCTTCAGCGACGGCCACCACTATGAAGACCTGAAGGTGTACGAGAACGTGGCGCAGTGCGCCGGCGGTGCCGCCTCCACCACCGGCTGGTGGAAGGGCGAAAACTCTGCGCCGACGATCTCGGCGGCCGCGCTGGGCGACTCCAACACCGGCATGCACCTGGCCATCGGCATCCTGACGGCCATCATCGGCCGCCAGCAAACGGGCAAGGGCCAGAAGGTGGCCTGCTCGATGCAGGATGCCGTGCTCAACCTGTGCCGCGTGAAGATGCGCGACCAGCAGCGCCTGGACAGCGTGGGCTACCTGGAGGAATACCCGCAGTACCCGCACGAGATGGATGCCTTCAAGGACAAGGTGGTGCCGCGCGGCGGCAATGCCGGTGGCGGCGGCCAGCCGGGCTGGATCCTGAAGTGCAAGGGCTGGCAGACCGACCCCAACGCCTACATCTACTTCACGGTGCAGGGCCACGCCTGGGACCCGATCTGCGATGCGCTCGGCAAGCCCGAGTGGAAGACCGATCCGGACTACATGACCCCCAAGGCCCGCCAGCCGCACATCGACCAGATCTTCGCCACCATCGAGGACTTCATCAAGGACAAGACCAAGTTCGAGGCGGTCGACATTTTCCGCAAGCACGACATTCCGTGCGCGCCGGTGCTGTCGATGAAGGAACTGCTGCACGACGAGTCGCTGCGCAAGAGCGGCTCCATCGTCGAAGTGCCGCACAAGGAGCGCGGCAGCTACTGGACCATCGGCAGCCCGATCAAGTTCTCGGACCTCAAGCCCGAGGTCACCGCCTCGCCGCTCTTGGGCGAGCACACTGCAGAAGTGTTGAGCGAGCTGGGGTACACCAAGGACCAGATCGCCAACCTCTACGAGTCCAAGGCCGTCTGAGGCCGTAGCGAAAGAAGCGGGAGCGCACCTTGCCATCATCGACCGTCGATCTGAATCAACTCGTTGCCGGGGCCGGCGACGCCATCATGGTCTGCGATGCGGCAGGTGCGATCACGCTGTGGAACCGCGCCGCCGAGCGCATCTTCGGGTTCACCGAAGCCGAGGCGCTCGGCCAGTCGCTGGACATCATCATTCCGATGCGGCAACGCCAGCGGCATTGGGACGGCTATCACAAGACGATGGAAACGGCGGTTACCAAGTACGGCGCCGACGTGCTGCGCGTGCCCGCATTGCACAAGGACGGACACACGCTGTCGATCGCCTTCACGGTGTCGATGCTGTTCTCGGAGGATCATCAGGTTTGCGGCATCGTCGCCATCGTGCGCGACGAAACCGCCCGCTTCGCCGAAGAGCGCAAGTTGCGCGCCCGTCTGGTAGAAGTCGAAGCCGCGACGGTCAAATAACAGGAGACAGACGATGAGCAAGGCACTCGAGGGCGTCCGCATTCTCGATTTCACCCACGTGCAGTCGGGCCCCACCTGCACCCAGCTGCTGGCCTGGTTCGGCGCCGACGTGATCAAGGTCGAGCGCGCCGGCGAAGGCGACGCAACGCGCGGCCAGCTGCGCGACATTCCCGGTGTGGACAGCCTCTACTTCACGATGCTGAACCACAACAAGCGGTCGATCACGCTGGACACCAAGAACCCGAAGGGCAAGCAGGTCCTGGACACGCTGATCAAGACCTGCGACGTGCTGGTCGAGAACTTCGCTCCCGGCGCACTCGACCGCATGGGCATCACCTGGGACCACATCCAGAAGCTCAACCCCAAGATGATCGTGGCCTCGGTCAAGGGCTTCGGTCCCGGCAAGTACGAGGACTGCAAGGTCTACGAGAACGTGGCGCAATGCGCCGGCGGCGCTGCATCGACCACCGGCTTCGACGACGGCCCGCCCGTGGTCACCGGCGCGCAGATCGGCGACAGCGGCACCGGCCTGCACCTGGCGCTCGGCATCCTCGCCGCGCTGTTCCAGCGCAACAGCACCGGACGCGGCCAGCAGGTGCTGGCGCCGATGCAGGACGCCGTGCTCAACCTCTGCCGCGTGAAGATGCGCGACCAGCAGCGCCTGGAGCGCACCGGCACGCTGCACGAGTACCCGCAGTACCCCGACGGCAAGTTCGGCGACGCGGTGCCGCGCGCCGGCAATGCATCGGGCGGCGGGCAGCCGGGCTCGATCCTCAAGTGCAAGGGCTGGGAGACCGACCCCAATGCCTACATCTACTTCATCACGCAGGGTGCGGTGTGGCCTGCTGTGTGCAAGGTCATCGGGGAAGAGGGCTGGATTACCGACGAGGCCTACGCCACGCCGGCCGCGCGCCTGTTGCACCTGAAGCCGATCTTCGCGCGCATCGAGCAATGGACCATGACCAAGACCAAGTTCGAGGCCATGGACATCCTCAACCAGTACGACATTCCCTGCGGTCCGATCCTGTCGATGAAGGAAATCGCCGCGGACGAATCGCTGCGGGAGAGCGGGACCATCGTCGAGGTCGACCACCCGACGCGCGGCAAGTACCTCACCGTGGGCAACCCCATCAAGATGTCCGACAGCCGGACCGATGTGACCCGTGCGCCGCTGCTGGGCGAGCACACCGAGGAAGTGCTGAAGCAACTGGGCTATGGCGTCGACGAAATCGCCATGCTGCGCACCGAGCGCGTGATCTGAAGAACCGCGCGCTGATTGACTGATTAAGAGGCCTTTTTGCAGGTGGCGCGAGCCATCTGCAAATGGAAATTCGCGCCCGCCTATGTATAACTTATCGTGAATGCATTCAATAAAATAGTTTAACTATTATTTATCGATCATCGAATCTACATTTTGATCATGCCGACCCACAAGCCATTTGTCGAACGGCATTCAATTTCTAGGAGAAATTTCATGATCGACGATTTGCCAATTCAATACTGGAGCAGCGAAACCGAACGCAATGCCTACAACGCGGCGTTCTACGAACTGGGTTTCCGCTGGCACTGGGACCGCGAAATCTACTGCCAGCTGCTGCGCCAGAACCAGGATGGTGCCGAGCGGGTTTGCCAGTACCTGAGCACTCACCAGCCGCACCTTCTGCGCGCCTACGACGCCAAATTCCTGGCCGAGGTGATCGAACAGAAGAAGGATGAGCACCAGAAGCGCGAATTGAGCGGCGGCGTCATGAGCAGGCGCTATTTCAATTGGGCCGAAAGCCACGGTGCCGAACTCGGCGCCTGAAATTGCCATGAATATCCACGAATACCAGGGCAAGGACGTATTGCGCAAATACGGCGTCACCACGCCTCGTGGATTTGCCTGCCTGTCGGCGGACGAAGCGGCGGATGCCGCCACCCGTCTCGGCGGCCGCGCCTGGGTGGTCAAGGCGCAGATCCACGCCGGCGGCCGCGGCAAGGGCGGCGGCGTGAAGCTCGCATGGTCGGTCGACGAGGTGCGGCGGCACGCCAGCCAGATGCTCGGCATGACGCTGAAGACCCACCAGACCGGCCCCGAAGGGCGCGTGGTGAAGCGCCTGTTGGTGGAAGAGGGCGTCGAGGTCGACAAGGAGCTCTACCTCGGCCTGGTGGTCGACCGTGATTCCGGTCGTGTCGTGCTGATGGCATCGAGCGAAGGCGGCATGGACATCGAGGAGGTCGCGGCCCGCACGCCCGGGAAGATCCACAAGGTGTTCATCGATCCGGACACGGGCCTGAAGGGCACCGAGGCCGACATCGTGGCGCGCAGCATCGGTCTCTCGGGCAAGTCGGTGATGCAGGCGCGCACGCTGATGCAGAGCCTGTACCAGGCCTTCGATGCCTGCGATGCATCGCTCGCCGAGATCAACCCGCTGGTCGTCACCCGCGACGGCCGCGTGATCGCGCTCGACGCCAAGTTCAGCTTCGATGCGAACGCGCTCTTCCGCCAGCCCGAGATCGCCGCGATGCGCGATCTGGACGAAGAGGACCCGGCCGAGGTCGAGGCCTCGCAGTTCGATCTTTCCTACATCTCGCTCGACGGCGACATCGGCTGCCTGGTCAACGGCGCGGGCCTCGCGATGGCCACGATGGACGTGATCAAGCTGTATGGCGGCTCACCTGCCAACTTCCTCGACGTGGGCGGTGGCGCCACGGCCGAGAAGGTGACGCAGGCCTTCAAGCTGATGCTGCGCAACCCGAACCTGCGCGCCATCCTCGTGAACATCTTCGGCGGGATCATGAAGTGCGACGTGATCGCGCGCGGCATCGTCGCCGCTGCGCGCGAGGTCGAACTGTCTGTGCCGCTGGTGGTGCGCATGAAGGGCACCAACGAGAGCCTCGGCCGGACCATCCTCGCGCAGTCGGGCCTGCCGATCATCAGTGCGGACGACATGGCGGATGCCGCCCAGCAGGCTGTGGCTGCGGCACGGCGGGGGAGCCTGGGATGAAGGCTTGCTTTTCGAATCGTCGCTGTGGGGGGCATTCAGGGCGCGATCCCGCCGACGGTGTGCGCAGCGAAGCGAATGTCCCCCGGCGCGGCCTAGGGCCGCAGGCCTCCTCCTTTATTTCGCTGCGCAGAGCACACCGCCAGCGTGATCGCTCAGAGCGGTCGTTGATCGGCTGCAAACCAGCAGCGTGCCCTGTGCACAGGGCACCGGGTGCTCCCCGCAGCGAAATAAAGGAGGAGCGAAGCGGGGGACATTCGCGGAGGGGAGTACCCGGTGTCCTGTGCACGCGCCCTGAACAACAGCGCCCAGAGCAAAAGCACCCCGCAAGACAACACGAGGTGAAGGACTGAAATGTCGATCCTCATCAACAAGCACACCCGCGTCATCACGCAGGGCATCACCGGCAAGACAGGCCAGTTCCACACCGCGATGTGCCGCGACTACGGCAACGGCCAGAAGTGCTTCGTCGCCGGCGTGAACCCGCACAAGGCCGGCAAGTCCTTCGACGGCATCCCGGTCTTCGGCACCGTGAAAGACGCGAAGGCCGAGACCGGCGCCACCGTCTCGGTGATCTACGTGCCGCCGCCCTTCGCCGCTGCAGCGATCGACGAAGCGGTCGATGCCGGGCTCGACCTCGTCATCTGCATCACCGAAGGCATTCCGGTGCGCGACATGATCCGCACCCGCCATCGCATGGAGGGCAGCAAGACGCTGTTGCTCGGCCCCAACTGCCCGGGACTCATCACACCCGACGAAATCAAGATCGGCATCATGCCGGGCCACATCCACCAGAAGGGCCGCATCGGCGTGGTCTCGCGCTCCGGCACGCTGACCTACGAGGCCGCGAGCCAGCTCGCACGCTTCGGCATCGGGCAGTCGACCGTGGTCGGCATCGGCGGCGATCCGGTCGGCGGGCTCAAGCACATCGACGTGCTGAAGATGTTCAACGACGACCCGCGCACCGACGCCGTGATCATGGTCGGCGAGATCGGCGGCAATGAAGAAGAAATCTGCGCGCGCTGGATCAAGGACCACATGCGCAAGCCCGTGGTCGGCTTCATCGCCGGCGCCACCGCACCGCCCGGCAAGCGCATGGGCCACGCGGGCGCCATCGTGTCCGGCGGCCGCGGCACCGCGGAGGAAAAGCTCGCGGTGATGAAGGCGTGCGGCATCCACGTGACGCACAACCCCGCCGAGATGGGCAAGCTGCTCGCGTCGCTCGTCATCCCCGACTACCTCCCGTTCGACTGACCGGTCGAAGGGCTCGCGAAATTCATTCAAGAAAGCACACAACAGATGAAACAGCAGCAATGGGTCCGTTTTGAACACGCCGGCGAGGCCGCCTTCGGCACTGTCGAAGGCGATGCGGTGCACGAGCACCAGGGCGACATGTTCGGCCGCTCCGAACCCACGGGCCGCGTGTTCGTGCTGGCAGGCCTGAAGCTGCTCACGCCCACCGAGCCGACCAAGGTCATCGCGCTGTGGAACAACTTCCACGCGCTCGGCGCGAAGCTGAGCCTGCCGGTGCCCGCGGAGCCGCTTTATCTGCTGAAGGCGCCCAACTCCTACCTGGCACCCGGCGAGCCCATCCGCAAGCCGCTGTGCGACGGCAAGGTGGTGTTCGAGGGCGAACTCGGCATCGTCATCGGCAAGACGGCCACGGCCGTCGCCGAAGCCGATGCGCTCGACCATGTGTTCGGCTACACCTGCGCCAACGACGTGACGGTGGCCGATATCCTGAACCGCGACGCTTCGTTCGCGCAGTGGGTGCGCGCCAAGGGCTTCGACACCTTCTGCCCGATGGGCCCGGTGGTCGCCACCGGCCTCGACCCCGCAACGCTGGTCGTGACCACGGTGCTCAACGGCGAAGAGCGGCAGAACTATCCCGTCAGCGACATGCGCTTTTCCGTGCAGCAGCTGGTCAGCCTGATCTCCCAGGACATGACGCTGAATCCCGGCGACGTGATCCTGTGCGGCACCTCGGTCGGCGTCGGCTCGATGAAGCCGGGCAGCCTGGTCGAGATCGGCATCGAAGGCATCGGCACGCTCTCCAACCGCTTCGGTTGAGACCACGCCCGGCCCGCGCAACGCATTCAACTACTTGGGGATCGACATGAAGATAGCAGTCATCGGCGCAGGCGCCATCGGTGGCCTGGTCGGCGCGAAACTCGCGCTGGCCGGCGAGGACGTGACGTTCATCGTGCGGGGTGCCAACCTCGCGGCCATCAAGGCGAACGGCTTCAAGCTGGTTTCGGCCGAAGGCGGGGAGCAGGTGGCGCGCAACGTGAAGGCCACCGACAGCTACGACGAGGCCGGGCCGCAGGACATCGTCATCCTTGCGATGAAGGCGCACCAGGTCGAAGCGGTGGCGAACGACGTGCCCAGGCTGTTCGGCCCCGACACCATGGTGGTGACGATGCAGAACGGCATTCCGTACTGGTACTTCCACAAGCACGGCGGCGCGCTGGCAGGCACGCCGGTGCGCAGCGTCGATCCCGCGGGCGTGGTGAGCGCGAAGATCCCGGCGCAGCGTGTGATCGGCTGCGTGGTCTACCCCGCCTCCGAGCTCATTGCACCGGGCGTGGTGAAGCACATCGAAGGCGATCGCTTCCCCGTCGGCGAGCTCGACGGATCGTCGAGCGAGCGCGTGAACAGCGTGTCGGCCTGCTTCACCGGCGCGGGCTTCAAGGCGCCGGTGCTCGACAACATCCGCGCCGAGATCTGGCTCAAGCTGTGGGGCAACCTCACCTTCAACCCGATCAGCAGCCTGTCGCATTCGACGCTGGTGGACATCTGCCAGTACCCGCCCTCGCGCGACCTGGCCGCCGCGATGATGCGCGAGGCGCAGGCTGTCGCGCACAAGCTCGGCATCGAGTTCCGTGTGACGCTCGAAAAGCGCATCGCCGGCGCCGAGAAGGTCGGCAAGCACAAGACCTCGATGCTGCAGGACGTCGAAGCCGGCCGCGCGCCGGAGATCGATGCGCTGGTGGGCGCGGTGGTCGAACTGGCCCGCCTCACCGACACCTCGACGCCGCACATCGACACCGTGTACACGCTGGTCAAGCTGCTGGCGCGCACCATGGAAGACCAGCGCGGTCGCGTTCGGCTTCACGAAATGGCATGAGGCACGACACACCATGAGACGCACCCGCAGCGCCAAGATCGTCGCCACGCTCGGCCCGGCCACGTCGGACGAGCAGGCCATCCGCGCGCTGTTCGAGCGCGGCGTGGACGTGTTCCGCCTCAACTTCAGCCACGGCTCGCAGTACGACCATGCGCGGCGGCTGGAGGCCATTCGCCGGCTCGAGAAAGAGTTCGGCCGCCCCATCGGCGTGCTGCTCGACCTGCAAGGGCCGAAGCTGCGCCTGGGCACCTTCGAAGGCGGCAAGGCGCAGCTCGAAGCGGGCGCACGATTCCGCCTCGACGTGGACACGAAGACCAGCGGCAACGCGCGCCGCGCGCCGCTGCCGCATCCGGAAATCTTCGCGGCGCTGCAGGCTGGCACCGACCTGCTGCTCGACGACGGCAAGCTGCGCCTGCGCGTGGACAGCCACGGCGCCGACTTCGCGGAGACCACCGTCATCGTCGGCGGGCCGATCTCGGACCGCAAGGGCGTCAACGTGCCGAGCGTGCTGCTGCCGATCTCGCCACTCACGCCGAAGGACCTCGACGACCTGCACTTCGGCCTCGCGATGGGCGTCGACTGGGTCGCGCTGTCCTTCGTGCAGCGTCCCGAGGACATCGAGGAGGCGCGCGCCATCATCGGCACGCGCGCCTGGATCATGGCCAAGCTGGAGAAGCCCGCCGCCATCGAACACCTGGACGGCATCGTCGCGCTGGCCGACGGCATCATGGTCGCGCGCGGCGACCTCGGCGTGGAGCTGCCGCCCGAGCAGGTGCCCGAGCTGCAGCGCCTGATCGTGCGTGCCTGCCGCAAGGGCGGCAAGCCGGTGGTGGTGGCGACGCAGATGCTCGAATCGATGATCGCCGCGCCGGTGCCCACGCGTGCCGAGGTTTCCGATGTGGCGACTGCCATCTACGACGGCGTGGACGCGGTGATGCTCTCCGCCGAATCCGCGTCGGGCAAGTACCCGCTCGAGGCGGTCGCGATGATGGACCGCATCGTCGCGCGCGTGGAGGCCGATCCCTCGTACCGCACCGGCATCGATGCCACGCACGACGCGGCGTTGTCGACCACGGCCGATGCGGTCTGCGCATCGATGCGCCAGGTGGCGGCCCTGCTCGCGCCGGCCGCCACCGTGACCTACACCTCCTCGGGCTTCACCAGCCTGCGCGCCGCGCGCGAGCGGCCCGCGGTGCCGATCCTGAGCCTCACGCCCGACGTCGCCGCTGCGCGCCGCATGGCGATGGTCTGGGGCGTGCATGCCGTGCTCGTCGACGACGTGCACGACGTGGCCGAGATGATCGAATGCGCCTGCCGCACGGCGCGCACCGAAGGCTTCGCGAAGGTGGGCGACGACGTGGTGGTGATTGCCGGCCTGCCGTTCGGGCTCTCCGGCACGACGAACCTGCTGCACGTCGCCAAGATTCCGAAGTGAGTTCCCCGGGGCTCCCAAGGGTGCGCTGTACGATGGCCCTTCGATTGCAGCCACCACCCCATTTTTTCGATGAAGCACGCGACCCTGCGCCAGTTGAAGGTCTTCGAGGCGGTCGCGCGGCTGCTGAGTTTTTCGCGCGCGGCCGAGGAGCTTCATCTCACGCAGCCGGCCGTTTCAACGCAGGTCGCCAAGCTCGAGGAACACGCCGGCAACGTGCTGTTCGAGCAGTTCGGCAAGAAGATATTCCTCACGCCCGCCGGCGCCGAGCTGCTGCAGATCAGCCGCGCGATCATCCAGCAGTTCGAGGCGGCCGAGAACGCGATGATGCAGTTCAAGGGCGTCTCGGGCGGCAAGCTCAACGTGGGCGTGATCAGTGCGGGCGACTACTTCTTCCCGCGCCTGCTGGTGGAGTTCGCGAGCCGCCATCGCGGCGTGACGCTGAACTTCACGGTGCACAACCGCGAGGGGCTGCTGACGCACATCGCCGAGAACCTCACCGACCTCGCGATCATGGTGCGGCCACCCACCGATCTCGACACGCTCAA
The DNA here is from genome assembly GCF_056402375.1 of Variovorax sp. P4_B10. NCBI lineage: Bacteria > Pseudomonadati > Pseudomonadota > Betaproteobacteria > Burkholderiales > Comamonadaceae > Variovorax > Variovorax sp. P4_B10. The sequence goes on from NZ_JBFUHN010000046.1 coordinate 52,647, forward strand.
TCAGGCTTTTGCGCCGCACCCGTACGTGATCGTCGCAGCGCCGACGCATCCACTGGTCGGCGTGAAAGGCATTCCGCTGAAGCGACTGATGCGCGAGCCCTTCGTCGTGCGCGAGAAGGCCTCGGACACCTGGCATTCGATGGAAGACGGCTTCGGCCGCGAGTTGGACAACATCAACATCGCGATGGAGATCCGCAGCACCGAGACGATCAAGCAGGCGGTGATCGCGGGCATGGGCGTGAGCTTTGTCTCTGCGCACACCATCAGCCAGGAGATGAAGGCCGGCAGCCTGTGCGTGCTCGACGTGGAGGGCTTTCCGCTGATGCTGAACTGGTACGTCGTGCACCGGCGCACCAAGCGGCTGCCGCCGGTGGCGCAGGCCTTCAAGGACTTTCTGCTGAGCGACGGCGCGTCGCTGATCTCGCAGATCGTGCCGTTCAAACCTCTTGATGAATCACGGCCCTGAAAAAACAAAGAGCGCATCGAGCGCTCTTTTGTTTTCGGGGGAAAGCACGATCAGTTCGTGAGCGCGCTGCGAATGCTCTTGCGGTGCTGCACGAGCGCCGCGCGGGCCGCCTTGTACATGATCACGATCGGCATGGCGGCGATCAGGTCGCGCAGTGCTTCGTCGTTGGTGGTGGTGGACGGCGAGGCGGTGCGGATCGCGCGGGAATCGAGGGTGGTGTTGTTCATTGGAATGCTCCGGAAGGTTGAATCAGAAAGACTGAAGGGATTACCCGCAATTTTAGGGTTTACCCTAGACGAGAGCAAACGCGATTTTTGCGTTTCTTGACCTAGGTCAATTTTTCTCCCATCAGATGTGTCTCGCAAGGGCGGGTGCGTTCGGGGTGCGTGCACAGGCCACCGGGTGCTCCCCTCCGCGAATGTCCCCCGCTTCGCTCCTCCTTTATTTCGCTGCGGGGAGCACCCGGTGCCCTGCGCACGAGAGGCGCAGCTGTAGTGCTGGCCGCTCAACGACTGCTCTGAACGATCACGCTGGCGGTGTGCTCTGCGCAGCGAAATAAAGGAGGAGGCCTGCGGCCCTAGGCCGCGCCGGGGGACATTCGCGGAGCAGAGCACACCGTCGGCGTGATCGAGCCCTGAACAAGCCCCCAAACAAACGTGCACCGCGCACTCGCCAACGATGCCTCGTTGCTAGGGATATCACGGGGGTCCCAACGCGTCACGATTCGTGTGAACTTGACTGCGGTCAAGAGTTTTTGAGTCGCTCCGTCCGACAGTCATTCACGCGCAAAAACAAGTGATGTATTTCTCCTTTTCACTCGGTTGATTGCGTCGCTTTTTCCGAGACCGTCGGATCCATCAAAACAGTAAGGACAACTCCATGACTCGGCCAACGACCACGATTGCGGGGTCCACCCCTGCGATGTATCCCCCATCGGATTCCACCTACGGCGCGACAACCGCCACGCGATCCGAGGCTTACCGATGGGGACAGTTGCTGATCGGCATCGTCTGCATGGCGATGATCGCGAACCTCCAGTACGGCTGGACGCTCTTCGTCAATCCGATCGCTGAAAAACATGGCTGGAGCCGCGCCGCGATCCAGGTGGCCTTCACGATCTTCGTGCTCACCGAGACCTGGCTGGTGCCCATCGAAGGCTACCTCGTCGACCGCTTCGGCCCGCGTCCGGTGGTGCTGGTGGGCGGCGTGCTCTGCGGCCTTGGCTGGGTGCTCAATTCGTTCGCTGCCTCGCTGCCGATGCTCTACATCGCGGCGGCTGTCGGCGGCATCGGCGCGGGTGCGGTGTACGGCACCTGCGTGGGCAATGCGCTCAAGTGGTTCCCCGATCGCCGGGGCCTCGCTGCAGGCATGACTGCGGCAGGTTTCGGCGCCGGATCGGCCCTCACGATCATCCCCATCTCCGTGATGATCAAGACCAGCGGCTACGAGTCTGCCTTTCTCTATTTTGGGATCGGTCAGGGCGTGATCGTCTTCGCCCTGGCCTGGTTGCTCACCCGTGCACCCAACCATTCGAAGGTGTCGAACAGTCGCAACGTGCAGCAGTCGCAACGCGACTACGCGCCGTCCGAAGTGCTGCGCTCGCCCATCTTCTGGGTGATGTACGCGATGTTCGTGATGGTGGCTGCCGGCGGCCTCATGGCCACCGCGCAGCTCGCGCCGATTGCGCAAGACTTCAAGATCATGGACGTACCGGTCAACATCATGGGCCTCGTGCTGCCCGCGCTGACCTTTGCCCTGGCCATCGACCGCGTGCTCAACGGATTGACGCGACCCTTCTTCGGCTGGGTCTCCGACAAGATCGGACGCGAGCAGACGATGTTCATTGCCTTCGCGCTCGAATCGGTCGGCATCCTGGCGCTCTACCACTATGGCCAGAACCCCATCCTCTTCGTGCTGCTGACCGGCATGGTGTTCTTTGCCTGGGGTGAGATCTACAGCCTGTTCCCATCGACCTGCGCCGACACCTTCGGCTCCAAGTTCGCCGCGTCGAACGCCGGCATGCTCTACACCGCGAAGGGCACCGCCTCGCTGCTGGTGCCGCTCTCCAGCGTGCTCGCCGCGTCCACCGGCAGCTGGCATGCCGTCTTCATCGTCGCCAGCGTGGTCAATGCGGTCGCGGCCCTGATGGCGTGGTTCGTGTTGCGCCCGATGCGCCGCAAGCACATCGAGAAGAGCCGACTGGCTTCGTAGTCTCATTGATTGTTCGTCAGCGAAGGCCGATGCGCGAAGCGCGAGAGCGCAGCACATCGGCACGCCACGGGTCGGTGGCTTCTATGGTGTCCGCCGCGACCCGCAAGGCGTGCATCTGCTCGACGTCCTCGATGATCTTCCGGGGACTGAGCAACGCCTCGGCCAGCATGCAGGCCTCGTCGACGAGGGCCCTGAATGCATCGGCAAAACGCCCTGGTGATCCCTTCTTCGCATCGAGTGACTGGCCAAGGATGGGCATGGGGTGCTCCTGGGTTGCGTTGGAATGGCCTTCATCTTCTGTCCGCGCTCTGAATAAGTAAAACGAGATTAATTGCCAGTTGAATGCAAAAATAATGCATTCAAAGAGGGCGCCGCGATGGACATCAACCTGGCCCGGACCTTTCTCGAGATCGTCGAGACGCGCAGCTTCCAGCGCGCCGCGGAGCGCCTGCATGTGACGCAGACCTCGGTGAGCGCCCGCGTGCGGACCCTCGAAGAGCTGCTGCGACGCAAGCTCTTCGTGCGCAACAAGGCCGGGGCAGCGCTCACGCCGGCGGGCGAGCAGTTCCTGCCGCATGCCACCACGTTGGTTCAGGTCTGGGAACGGGCGCGTCACCAGGTGGCGGTGCCCGAGGGCAGCCAGGCCGTGCTCGCGGCCGGCTGCGAGATCAGCCTGTGGGACCCGCTGCTGCTGCGATGGCTGCTGTGGCTGCGCAAGACGGCGCCGCAACTCGCGATCCGCACGGAAGTGGGTTTTCCGCAGGACCTGCTCGACAAGGTGGCGGCGGGCGTGCTCGACGTCGCGATCGTCTATGCGCCGCAGCAGCGGCCGGGGTTGCGCGTGGAGTTGCTGATCGAGGAAAAGCTCGTGATGGTCACCACCGCCCGGCGTCCCCGGATGCCGCGGCCGGCGGACTATGTCTATGTGGACTGGGGGCCGGAGTTCGCGGCGCAGCACGGCCTCGCGTTTCCCGAACTCTCCAATGCCGCGGTGAAGGCCGGACTGGGCCCGCTCGGCCGCGAGTACCTGCTGGCCGCGGGCGGCACCGGCTACTTCCGGCTCGACGTGGTGCGTGGCCACCTGGAATCGGGGCAACTGCGCCGCGTGCCCCACACGCCGGAGTTTCTCTACCCCGCGTATGCGGTCTACGCGGTGGGCGCCGATCCGGCCATCGTCGATCCGGCGCTGGCGGGACTGCGCGAGGTCGTGAGCACGGTTTCCAAGTCGGCCGCGGGCAGCATGCAACCGGCCTTGTTTCCCGGAAATTGACCTGAGTCAAGGCCTTTGCCTTCGTATTCCTCGACAGTGCCTCCAGAGCGGGAAACCGCAGAGTTTTCCTAGGGCAATCGGCAGTGTCTGCGAGCGTGTTTCGGTCGTAGGATGAAAACGCCGGGACAGCTTGACCACGATGAATAAAAACCCGGTAAGGAGCGCCGCATGAACGAAGTGGGCCGACACGCCACGATGAGCGAATCCGATGAACTGGCCGCGGTGCGCCAGGTGCTGCTGCAGCGCGCGGAAGAGCCGGGGGCCTTGCTCCCGATCCTCCACGACGTGCAGGATGCGCTGGGCTACATCCCGCCGCACACCGTGATGACGATCGCCGAGGGCGTGAACCTCTCGCGCGCCGAAGTGCACGGCGTCATCACCTACTACCACCACTTCCGCTCCGCACCCGCGGCGCGGCACGTGATCCAGATCTGCCGCGCCGAGGCCTGCCAGTCAATGGGCGCCGATGCCTTGCTCGCCCATGCGGAGCTGCGTCTCGGATGCAGCGCGCACGGCCACTCGAAGGACGGCAACTTCACGCTCGAGCCGGCCTTCTGCCTCGGCCTGTGCGCCTCGTCGCCCGCGATGACCATCAACGAAGAGCCGCACGCGCGCATGACGCCGCGTTCGTTCGATGCGCTGGTGGCGCAATATGGAGACTGCGCATGAGCGGCATCACTGTTTACGTGCCGCGCGATTCGGCCGCATTGGCTGTCGGCGCAGAGCGTGTGGCCGAGCGCATCGCGCAGGAAGCGGCCGTGCGCGGCGTGGCGTTCAACCTCGTGCGCAACGGTTCGCGCGGCCTGTTCTGGCTCGAACCGATGGTCGAGGTGAGCACACCGGCCGGGCGCGTGGCCTACGGCCCGGTGACGATCGACGACGTGGCCGACCTGTTCGATGCCGGCTTTGCCGAAGGCGCGCAGAAGCACCCGCTGTCGCTGGGCCTGACCGAAGAGATTCCGTACCTGAAGAAGCAGGAGCGCCTGACCTTCGCGCGCATGGGCATCACCGATCCGGTGTCTCTCACCGACTACGAGGCGCATGAAGGTTATGCCGGCCTGCGCCGCGCATTGGCCCTGACGCCGGAAGAGGTCGTGCAGCAGGTGCTCGATTCGGGTCTGCGCGGCCGCGGCGGCGCAGCCTTTCCGGCCGGCATCAAGTGGAAGACCGTGCTGGCCACGCCGGCCGCGCAGAAGTACATCGTCTGCAATGCCGACGAAGGCGACTCGGGCACTTTTTCCGACCGCATGACGATGGAGGGCGACCCGTTCATGCTGATCGAAGGCATGACCATCGCGGGTGTCTCCACTGGCGCGACCAAGGGCTACGTCTACATCCGCTCTGAATACCCGCATGCGATCGCGACGATGAACGAGGCGATCCGCGTGGCCGAAGCCGCAGGTTTCCTGGGCGACGACATCCTGGGCTCGGGCAAGACCTTCTGGCTCGAAGTGCGCAAGGGCGCGGGCTCGTATGTGTGCGGCGAGGAAACGGCGCTGCTCGAAAGCCTCGAAGGCAAGCGCGGCATCGTGCGGGCCAAGCCGCCGCTGCCGGCCATCACCGGCCTGTTCGGCCAGCCCACGCTGATCAACAACGTGATCACGCTGGCCAGCGTGCCGCTGATCCTGGCGCGCGGCGCCGAGTTCTACCGCGACTTCGGCGTCGGCCGTTCGCGCGGCACGTTGCCGATGCAGCTGGCCGGCAACATCAAGCAGGGGGGCCTGGTCGAGAAGGCCTTTGGCGTCACGCTGCGCGAGTTGCTGTACGACTATGGCGGCGGCTCCGCATCGGGCCGGCCGATCAAGGCGGTGCAGGTGGGCGGGCCGCTGGGCGCCTACCTGCCCGAATCGCAGTGGGACCTGCCACTCGACTACGAAGCCTATGCGGCCGTGGGCGGCACGGTGGGCCACGGCGGCATCGTGGTGCACGACGACACGGCCGACCTGTCGAAGCTCGCGCGCTATGCGATGGAGTTCTGCGCCATCGAGTCCTGCGGCAAGTGCACGCCGTGCCGCATCGGCTCGACCCGCGGCGTCGAGGTGATCGACAAGATCCGGGCCGACCAGAACCGGGTGGAGCAGGTCATCCTGCTGCGCGACCTGTGCAACACCATGGTCCACGGCTCGCTGTGCGCCATGGGCGGCATGACGCCATTCCCGGTGCTTTCCGCACTCGACCATTTCCCGCAGGACTTCGGGCTTGTGGTTCCTGATCGCAAGGCTGCCTGAAATGAAAGCTTGTTTTTCTGTTCGTCGCGTTGTGTTTGAGGTGCGTCGTTCGGGGCGTGCTCACGCCGACGGTGTGCGCAGCGAAGCGAATGTCCCCCGGCGCGGCCTAGGGCCGCAGGCCTCCTCCTTTATTTCGCTGCGCAGAGCACACCA